>NZ_JBFAHX010000003.1:0-233184 GCF_040654435.1 Streptomyces sp. NPDC050703 | reverse complement strand
CCGCGATAAGCCCCGCCGCCGCGATGCGCCTCACCGCCACGATCAGCCTCGCTGCCGCGATAAGCCCCGCCGCCGCGGTGCACCTCGCCGTCGCGATAAGCCCCGCCGCCGCGATGCGCCTCACCGCCACGATCAGCCTCGCTGCCGCGATAAGCCCCGCCGCCGCGGTGCACCTCGCCGTCGCGATCAGCTTCGCTGCCGCGGTGCACCTCGCCCTCGCGGGCCGCCTCGCCGTCGCGGGCCGCCTCGCCGTCGCGGGCCGCCTCGCCGTCGCGGGTCGCCTCGCCGTCGTGGCCTGCCTTGCTCGTCTTTGGGGCGGGGCCGCGCCGGTATGTCCGTCCTCGCTATCGCCTGCGTGGCCCCTTGGTGCTTCGAGGGGCGTAGCCGTGCTTGCCGTGCTCCGGGCGGACATACCGGCACGTCCCCTCCGGTCGCCTGTCGGCTGCCGGGGCGTCGGGGGGGGGAGTGGATGGGCGTGACGGTCCGCTGTCGGGTGCCGGTGCGTCGGGAGGAGTGGGTGGGCGTGGCGGTTGCCTGTTGGCTGCCGGGGGGGTCAGTGGCGGTAGAAGATTCGGTCGGCGTACTGCTGGAAGATGCGGCCGTTCCAGTCGTGGCCGCCGTCCACGTTTCCGGAGCGGAGCAGGGGTGGCTGGATTCCGCGCTCGGACAGGCGTTCGATAGCGGTGGCGGTCATGGCCTGCATCAGGGCGCCCGTGACGACGCTGGAGACCGAGCCGAACGGGGCGTCGACCCCGTCGAGGGACAGCTCCGCGTCCCCCACCGCGATCTTGGAGTCGACCACGACGTCGCAGTGGTCGAGGAGGAACGTGCCCGACACGTGGCGCGACCGGGTCTCGGAGGCGTACGCCACGGAGGTCACGCCGATGACCTTGAGGCCGAGCGCGCGGGCGTTCATCGCCATTTCCACCGGCAGCGAGTTCCGGCCCGAGAGGGAGATGATCACCAGGACGTCGCCGGGCTTCGCCGGGCTGGAGTCCAGGACGGCTCCCGCCAGGCCGTCGACCCGCTCCAGGGCGGAGCCGAGGGTCGCGGGCATGACGTCGACGCCGACCGCGCCGGGCACGGCGAGGAGGTTCATGAGGGCGAGCCCGCCCGCGCGGTAGACGACGTCCTGCGCGGCGAGCGAGGAGTGCCCCGCGCCGAAGGCGAAGAGGCGCCCGCCGGACTCGACCGCGTCGGCCAGCAGGGTGCCGGCTTCCGCGATGCTCCCGGACTCCTCGTCGCGGACACGTCGCAGCAGGTCGATGGCTGCGTCGAAGTACTGGCCGGCCGTTTTGCCCTCGCTCTTCGAGCTCATTCGCATCACGTTGCGGTCTGGACCAGTGCCCTGTCAACAGGGTCGCCGGGCGGTACGGGGCCGGTTTTCCGACGGCGCGGCACGGTTGTCAGTGGTATGCGTCAGAATTGAGGGCAGGGCCAGCGCACGAGCGATTCTGAGGGGCACCCATGTCGGGGCTGATTGACACCACTGAGATGTATTTGCGCACCATCCTCGAACTGGAGGAGGAAGGTGTGGTCCCCATGCGCGCCCGGATCGCCGAGCGGCTGGACCAGAGCGGGCCGACGGTGAGCCAGACCGTGGCGCGCATGGAGCGCGACGGGCTGGTGGCGGTCGCCAGCGACCGGCACCTGGAGCTCACCGAGGAGGGCCGCCGCCTCGCCACCCGCGTGATGCGCAAGCACCGCCTGGCGGAGTGCCTGCTCGTCGATGTGATCGGGCTCGAATGGGAGCAGGTGCACGCCGAGGCGTGCCGCTGGGAGCACGTGATGAGCGAGGCGGTGGAGCGCCGCGTCCTGGAGCTCCTGCGCCACCCGACCGAGTCTCCGTACGGGAACCCGATCCCGGGCCTTGAGGAGCTGGGCGAGAAGGACGGCGCGGACCCGTTCCTCGACGAGGGCATGGTCTCGCTGACGGAGCTCGACCCGGGCGCCGAGGGCAAGACGGTCGTCGTGCGCCGCATCGGCGAGCCGATCCAGACGGACGCCCAGCTGATGTACACGCTGCGGCGGGCCGGTGTGCAGCCCGGCTCCGTGGTGAGCGTGACGGAGTCGGCGGGCGGGGTGCTCGTGGGCAGCAGCGGTGAGGCCGCGGAGCTGTCGTCGGAGGTCGCTTCGCACGTCTTCGTCGCCAAGCGCTGAGGCGCGCGTCCCGGCGGAAGGCCGGAGTCAACTTTCCTTGCCGGAGAGAAAGTTGACGGCGGTGTGCGGGCCGGTGAAATCTCGCGGAGTCGAAGATTCAGTGTGCGGAATTGCAGCGGACGCGCGTTTCGCGTGCCAGGCTGTCGCGAGAGGCATATGACCTGAGGGCTCTTGACCGCGTCGGTGCCAGGTCTGGCCGCCCGGCCGGAGAGGGGGCAGGAGGATGTGCCCGTCTGGTGAGCGCGGAGGTCCGCGTGTCGAGCGCGAGCGTCCGCATGCCGGGCAGACGCGTCGGCGTCCCGAGCGGCAAGGACGCGCGGACGGGTGCTGGAGCGCGCGGTGGTCGCCGGGCGCACACGATGAGGGCCCCGGCGCCCTGCGGCGCCGGGGCCTGTCCTCCCCTGTGCTGACCCGGAGCCCCGAGCTCTCAGGGTCATTCCCTTCGGGCCGGTTTCCCCGAGCGGCCCGTCCCCTGAGGAAGATCTCCCCTCGGCGGCGCCGGTCAACCCTTGAGCGTGGTCACCCGAACGAGGGGTGTTATCGGCCATCCGCTCGCTTTCGAAGAGGAGTTCGATAGCGTGCGGGGGCGTGGAGCAGGGCCAGGCAGGGATCCCGACAGAATCCAGGGGGGTGCCAGGAATCATGGTGCGGCGCATCGACGTGAGGGGCGCGGATGGCGTCCGGCTCGCCGCCTGGGAGTTCGCCGACCCTCCCAAGCTCAGGGAGGCCGAGCGGTCACCGGGTGGCGTGCTGTTGCTGCACGGCCTGATGGGCCGCGCCGCGCACTGGGCGGACACCGCCCGCTGGCTCTCCGAGCGGTACCGCGCGGTCGCCCTCGACCAGCGGGGCCACGGCCGCAGCGAGAAGCCCCCTGAGGGCCCGTACACCCGCGAGGCGTACGTGGCGGACGCCGAGGCCGCCCTTGAGCAGCTCGGCCTCGCGCCCGCCGTGCTCATCGGCCACTCCATGGGCGCCCTCACCGCCTGGCAGCTCGCCGCGCGCCGCCCCGACCTCGTCAGGGGCCTGGTCATCTGCGACATGCGGGCCTCCGCGCTGGGCGCAGCCTCGCAGCGGGAGTGGGAGGGCTGGTTCGCGTCCTGGCCCGTTCCCTTCGCCACGCTCGCCGACGTCCGCAAGTGGTTCGGCGAGGACGATCCCTGGGTCGAGCGCCCCAACCCGGCGCGCGGGGAGTTCTTCGCCGAGGTGATGGCCGAGGGCCCCGACGGCTGGCGGCCCGTCTTCGACCCCGCCCAGATGCTGCGGTCCCGCGAGACGTGGGTGCACGACGCGCACTGGGAGGAGCTGATCCAGGTCCGCTGCCCCACGCTCGTCGTCCGGGGGCTCTACGGCGACCTGGGCCGCGCCGAGTCCCAGGAGATGGTCCGCGTGCTGCCCCGCGGGGAGTACGCGGAGGTCGCGGACGCGGGGCACCTGGTCCACTACGACCAGCCGGACGCCTGGCGCGCGGCGATCGAGCCGTTTCTGGACGGGGTCCTGACCGGTTAGTCCCGGCTCGCCCGCGCTGTGGGCGCCGCCCCTTCGTGGCCTTCGGCCCACTCGTCCTCAATCGCCGGACAGGCTTGATCGCTGCCGGACGGGCTTGAGCGAGGCGCGGGTGTCTGGGGTTACGGGCTCAGGCGGTCCACTCGCCACGCTTCGGTTCCCGCCTCGCGGGCGTACCGCAGGCGGTCGTGGAGGCGGTTGGTGCGGCCCTGCCAGAACTCCACCGTCCGCGGAGACACGCGGAAGCCTCCCCAGTTCGGGGGAGCGGGGACCTGTTCGCCCTCGGGATAGCGGGCCGCCAGGTCGGCGTAGGCGCGGTCCAGTTCCTCGCGGGAGACGAGGACGGAGGACTGCGCGCTGGCCCAGGCGCCGAGCTGGGAGCCGTGCGGGCGGGTGCGGAAGTAGGCGACCGTCTCCTCGCGGCCCACGCGCGTGGCCGTGCCGGTGACGATGACCTGGCGGGCCATGGGGTGCCAGGGGAAGAGCAGCGAGACGTGCGGATTCGCCGTCAGCTCGCGGGCCTTGCGGGAGGCGTAGTTGGTGAAGAAGACGAAGCCCCGCTCGTCGAAGGCCTTCAGGAGGACCGTGCGGGAGCTCGGCCTGCCCTCGGTGTCGGCGGTGGAGACCACCATGGCGTTCGGCTCGTGCACGAGGTCCTTCTCGCGGGCCGCCTCCTTGAACCAGAGGGCGAACTGGTCCATGGGGTCGGCCGGCAGCTCCGTCTCGGCGAGCCCTTCGGTGACGTACTGCTCGCGCATGCCGGCCGGCTCGGGCAGGGGTTCGGGGAAAGAGGCGCTGGAGTCGGTCACACCGCCATCCTGCCGTATGCCGTTGGACGCCCGGCGGGCGCGGCGGTCACGGAGAGGTGAACGGAGGGGTGACGTGTGGCACTGAGTGCCGCATCTCATCGCCAAAGGTGGCACCAAGGGATATCGTCCTGCTGCCGAACCGGTTGGGTGACCACCAGCTTCACTGGGCATCACCGGGGTGAACGTTCCGGACCGCGAGTCGAGGAACGCGCCTGCACGCGGGCGCGTCGGACCGCGTAACCGGGCCGTCATCGCCTGTCTTGACCGATGGTCATGAGCTGATCGCCTTGCCTCACGCGAACACCATCACGTCGAACCCACCATGAGGAGCCGCCTGATGTCCGACTTCGTACCCGGACTTGAAGGAGTCGTCGCGTTCGAGACGGAGATCGCCGAACCGGACAAGGAGGGTGGCGCGCTGCGCTACCGCGGTGTCGACATCGAGGACCTGGTCGGCCACGTCTCCTTCGGAAACGTGTGGGGCCTGCTCGTCGACGGCGCCTTCAACCCCGGTCTGCCGCCCGCCGAGCCGTTCCCGATCCCGGTCCACTCCGGGGACATCCGCGTCGACGTGCAGTCCGCGCTCGCGATGCTCGCCCCCGTGTGGGGTCTGCGCCCGCTCCTGGACATCGACGAGCGGCAGGCCCGCGACGACCTCGCCCGCGCCGCCGTCATGGCCCTGTCGTACGTGGCCCAGTCGGCCCGCGGCCAGGGCCTTCCGATGGTGCCGCAGCGGGAGATCGACAAGGCCGAGACGGTCGTCGAGCGGTTCATGAAGCGCTGGCGCGGCGAGCCCGACCCCAAGCACGTCAAGGCCGTCGACGCCTACTGGACCTCGGCCGCCGAGCACGGCATGAACGCCTCCACGTTCACCGCCCGCGTCATCGCCTCCACCGGCGCGGACGTGGCGGCGGCGCTCTCCGGGGCCGTCGGCGCCATGTCGGGGCCGCTGCACGGCGGCGCGCCCTCCCGGGTGCTCGGCATGATCGAGGAGATCGAGCGCACCGGGGACGCGGTGGCGTACGTGAAGCGGGCCCTGGACAAGGGTGAGCGGCTGATGGGCTTCGGGCACCGGGTGTACCGGGCCGAGGACCCGCGGGCGCGGGTGCTGCGCCGTACGGCGCGTGAGCTGGGCGCTCCTCGCTTCGAGGTCGCCGAGGCGCTGGAGAAGGCGGCGCTCGACGAGCTGCACGCGCGTCGGCCCGACCGGGTGCTCGCCACGAACGTGGAGTTCTGGGCGGCGATCGTCCTCGACTTCGCCGAGGTGCCTGCGCACATGTTCACGTCGATGTTCACCTGCGCCAGGACCGCCGGATGGTCGGCGCACATCCTTGAGCAGAAGCGGACGGGGCGCCTTGTGCGGCCCTCCGCCAAGTACATCGGTCCCGGCTCGCGCGACCCCCGGGAGATCGAGGGGTACGGGGACATCGCGGGCTGAGGTCCCCTCTGCCGGGTCGCGTCGTCGCACGCCGGAGGGCCGGGCCCGTGCCCGCCCCCCGGTGTGCGGGGGACGTCAGCGCAGCGCCCGCTCCACCAGCCGCGTCCACTGGTCCACCACCCGGGCCCGGCGCGCCCCGTCGTCCGTCAGCAGGTTCGCGAGGCCGAGGCCCCGGGCCATGTCCAGGAGTCCCTGGATCGTCTCGCGGACGCCGGGGACCGACTCGTCCGCGCCGAGGAGTTCCACCGCGATGCGGTGCGTCTCGCGGCCCACGCGGGCCTCCAGCTCCGTGACGCGGCCCCCGAGCTGCGGCTCGTCGGATGCGGCCACCCAGAGGTGGAGTGCCGCGCGGAAGAGCGGACCGGTGTAGAGGTCCACCAGGGCCGCGACGACCGAGGCCCTGTCCTGGGCGGGCAGGGCGCGCAGGGCCGTGGAGCGCTGTTCGGCCACGTACTCGACGGCGGCGGTGAAGAGGTCCTCGCGGGTCGGGAAGTGGTGCTGTGCCGCGCCCCGTGAGACACCGGCCCGCTCGGCGACCACCGAGACCGTGGAGCCCGCCCAGCCGCGTTCGGCGAGGCACGCCACGGCGGCCTCCAGGAGCCGCTGCCGCGTCGCGCGGCTGCGGTCCTGCTTGGGCGAGCGGTCAGCGGCGGTCACAGCACCCATGGGCACTCCCGTCGTTCGAGGAACGCCGCCATCCCCTCGCTCGCCTCGGCGGAGCCGAAGAGCCGCGCTGACAGGGCGACGACAGCGTCCGACTGGTCGTCGAATGCGTCGAGCACCCTAGCCGTGAGCAGCTTCTTCGTCTCGGCCAGGGCACCCGGCGCGGCCCGCCGCACCCCGTCGAGCAGCGGTCCGAGCGCGGCGTCGACGTCCCGGGCGCAGGCGGTGACGAGGCCGATCCGCGCCGCCTCCGCCCCGTCGAAGCGCTCCCCGGTGAGGCAGTAGCGGGACGCCGCGCTCGGGTCGAGGCGGGGCAGCAGCGTCAGGGAGATCACGGCGGGGGCGACGCCGATGTGGACCTCCGTGAGCGCGAAGGACGCGCCGGGGCCCGCCACCGCCATGTCGCACGCGCCGAGCAGCCCGAGCCCGCCCGCCCGCACGTGGCCGTCCACGCGGGCGATCACCGGCTTGGGCAGCTCGACGACCTGCCGCAGGAGCCGTACGAAGTCGTGCGGGTCGGGGGGTGCCTTCAAGTCCGCGCCCGCGCAGAACGCCGTACCGGTGTGGGTGAGCAGGACGGCGCGGACCGCGGGGTCCCCGCCGAGGTCGCCGAGCGCCTCGGAGAGGGCGCCCACCAGGTCGGCCGAGAGCGCGTTGCGGCGTTCGGGGGCGTCCAGGGTGACGGTGACGACACCGCGCGCCGGTGACGAGACGACCAGGGTCATGTCGGGTTCCTCTCCGGTGCGGCGCCGTCAGTACGACTTCGGCAGGCCCAGCGTCCGGTGCGAGACGAAGTTGAGGATCATCTCCCTGCTGACCGGGGCGATGCGTGCCACCCGGGACGCCACGATCAGCGAGGCGAGGCCGAACTCCTTGGTGAGGCCGTTGCCGCCGAGGGTGTGCACGGCCCGGTCGACGGCCCTCACGCAGGCGTCGCCGGCGGCGAGCTTGGCCATGTTGGCGGCCTCGCCCGCGGCCATGTCGTCGCCGTCGTCGTAGAGGCGGGCGGCCTTCTGCATCATCAGGCGGGCCAGTTCGATCTCGATGTGGGACTGGGCCAGCGGGTGCGCGATGGCCTGGTGGGCGCCGATGGGGGCCTTCCAGACGGTGCGCTCCTTCGCGTACGCGGTGGCGCGCTCCAGGGCGAAGCGGGCCATGCCGAGGGAGAACGCGGCCGTCATGATCCGCTCGGGGTTGAGGCCCGCGAAGAGCTGGAGGAGGCCCGCGTCCTCTCCCCCGCTGCCGAACGCGTGGGAGGGGCCCCCGCCGACGAGGGCCTCGGGCGGCAGCCGGACGTCGTCGATGACCAGCTCGAACTGCTTCTCCGCGGCCTGTACTTCCATGGGAATCCGGTGGCGCCGGAAGCCGGGTGTGTCGCGCGGGACGATGAACAGGCACGGCTTGAGGCTGCCGGTCGCGGTGTCCGACGTGCGGCCGACGATGAGCGTGGCGTCGGCGATGTCGACGCCGGAGACGAAGACCTTGCGTCCTGTCAGAAGCCAGTCGCCGGTGTCGGGGTCGCGGCGGGCCGTGGTGGTGATGCGGTGGGAGTTGGAGCCCGCGTCGGGTTCGGTGATGCCGAAGGCCATGGTCAGCGAGCCGTCGGCGAGGCCGGGCAGCCACGCCCGCTTCTGCTCGTCGGTGCCGAACCGGGCGATGACGGTGCCGCAGATCGCGGGCGAGACGACCATCATGAGGAGCGGGCAGCCCGCCGCGCCCAGTTCTTCCAGCACGATGGAGAGTTCGGCGATGCCGCCGCCTCCGCCGCCGTACTCCTCGGGCAGGTTGACGCCGAGGTAGCCGAGCCCGGCCGCGTCCCGCCACAGCTCGTCGGGGTGGCCGCCCTCCTGCGTGAGGCGGGTCAGGTAGTCGCGGCCGTACCGCTTGCCGAGGGCCGCGACGGCGGCGCGCAGGGCGCGGTGCTCTTCGGTTTCGAGGACGGTGCTGCGAGCGGCGCTCATACGGACTCTTCCTCCTGGGCGGCGGCCCGGACGACGGCGAGCAGCGCGCCGACCTCGACCTGGCGGCCGGTTTCGGCGTGCAGGGCGGTGAGCGTGCCGGAGGCGGGAGCGGTGACGCGGTGCTCCATCTTCATGGCCTCCAGCCAGACGAGGGGCTGGCCGGCGGTGACCGCAGCGCCCTCGGTGAGCCCTTCGGCCACGCGGACGACGGTGCCCGGCATGGGGGCGAGCAGGGAGCCCGGTGCGCGGCGCGCGGCGGGTTCGGGGAGCAGGGGCAGCGGGGTGAGGACGGTGTGGCCGCGCGGCGACGTGACGTACACCCGGCCGGGCGTGCCCCCGTAGCGCGCGATCGTGTACGTCCCGCGGACGCCGTCGGCTTCGAGCACGACCCGGGTGGCGCTGACGTCGAGCACGCGCACCCCGTCGGCGCGCGGTCCCTCGCGGGTGTGGTCGTAGCGCACCTCGTGCTCGGTGCCGTCAGGTTCGCGGCGCCAGCGCTTGAGGTGGGGCTGCGAGCGGAGGTTGCGCCAGCCGCCGAACCGGGAGCGGCCGTGCGCGTCGGCGAGCGAGGCGGCCAGCGCGGCGTGCGGGTCGTTCGCGGGCTCCGTGAGCTCCGCCGCGTGCCGGTCGTAGAAGCCGGTGTCCATGCGCGCGCCGGTGAACTCCGGGTGCCGCAGGGACCGTACGAGCAGGTCGCGGTTGGTGACGGGGCCGTGAAGCGCGGCCCGCTCCAGGGCGCCCGCGAGCCGGCGTACGGCCTGTGCGCGGGTGGGCGCGTGGGCGACGGCCTTGGCGAGCATCGGGTCGTAGTGCACGCCGATCGTGTCGCCGTCCGCGTACCCGGTGTCCAGGCGGACGCCCGGCACGTCGACGCGGTGCAGGGTGCCGGTCTGCGGGGCCCAGCCCGCCGCCGGGTCCTCGGCGTAGAGGCGGGCCTCGACGGCGTGGCCGCGCGCGGGCGGCGGTTCGGCGGCGAGGGCGGTGCCTTCGGCGACCTGTATCTGGAGCGTGACGAGGTCGATGCCGAACACGGCCTCGGTGACGGGGTGTTCGACCTGGAGGCGGGTGTTCATCTCCAGGAAGTGCGCGCGGCCTCCCGCGACGAGGAACTCCACGGTGCCCGCGCCCCGGTAGCCGGTCACGCGCGCCGCCCGCACGGCCCGTTCGTGCAGCTCGGCGACGAGTCCGGGCGCGAGGCCCGGCGCGGGCGACTCCTCGATGACCTTCTGGTGCCTGCGCTGGAGCGAGCAGTCGCGGGTGCCGAGCGCCCACACCGTGCCGTGGGCGTCGGCCATGATCTGCACCTCCACGTGGCGCCCGCCCTCGATGAACGGCTCGACGAACACCTCGCCGTCCCCGAAGGCGCTCGCCGCCTCCGCGCGGGCCGCCGTCAGCTCCGCCGCCAGGCCGGCCAGGTCGCGTACGACGCGCATGCCGCGTCCGCCGCCGCCGGCCGCCGCCTTCACCAGGACGGGCAGGTCGGCCTCGGTGACCTCGGTGAGGGGTTCGATGCCGAGGAGTTCCTTGGCGCGGGTCTTCGACGCCATCGCCTCGATCGCGTCGGGCGGCGGACCGATCCAGGTCAGGCCCGCGTCGAGGACCGCGCGGGCGAAGCCGGCGTTCTCGGAGAGGAAGCCGTAGCCGGGGTGGACGGCGTCGGCGCCCGCGGCCTGCGCGGCCTTCACGACGAGGTCGCCGCGGAGGTACGTCTCCGCGGGCGCCGACCCCGGCAGCCGTACCGCCGAGTCGGCCTCGCGGACGTGCAGGGCGTCCGCGTCGGCGTCGGAGTACACGGCGACCGTGGTGATGCCGAGGTCACGGCAGGTGCGGAAGACGCGGCAGGCGATCTCGCCGCGGTTGGCCACGAGGACGGTACTGATCATCGTCACTGCCTCACATCCGGAAGACGCCGAAGCCGCCGCGCGCGCCCTCGAAGGGGGCGGTGTGGATCGCGGACAGGCACAGTCCGAGCACGGTGCGGGTGTCCCGCGGGTCGATGACCCCGTCGTCGTAGAGCCGCCCGGAGAGGAACATCGGCAGCGACTCGGCCTCGATCTGCCGCTCCACCATCTCCCGCAGCGCGGCGTCGGCCTCGTCGTCGTAGGGCTGCCCCTTCGCCGCCGCCGACTGCCGGGCGACGATGGACAGGACGCCCGCGAGCTGCTGCGGGCCCATGACGGCCGACTTGGCGCTGGGCCAGGCGAAGAGGAACCGGGGGTCGTAGGCGCGCCCGCACATGCCGTAGTGCCCGGCGCCGTAGGAGGCGCCCATGAGGACGGAGAGGTGCGGGACCTTCGAGTTGGCGACGGCGTTGATCATCATGGCGCCGTGCTTGATGATGCCGCCCTGTTCGTACTCCTTGCCGACCATGTAGCCGGTGGTGTTGTGCAGGAAGAGCAGCGGGATGTCGCGCTGGTCGGCGAGCTGGATGAACTGGGCGGCCTTCTGCGACTCCGCGCTGAACAGCACCCCCCGCGCGTTGGCGAGGATGCCGACGGGGTAGCCGTGCAGCGCCGCCCAGCCGGTGACGAGGCTCGTGCCGTACAGCGGCTTGAACTCGTCGAAGTCGGAGCCGTCCACGATCCGGGCGACGACCTCGCGCGGGTCGAAGGGCTTCTTCAGGTCGTCGGGCACGATGCCGAGCAGCTCGTCCTCGTCGTACGCGGGCGGCGCGACGGTGCGCGGGTCCGGGTCGGCGTACGCCTTGCGCCAGTTGAGGCGGGCCACGATCCGGCGGGTCCTGCGCAGCGCGTCGTGCTCGTCCTCGGCCAGGTGGTCGGCGAGGCCGGAGGTGCGGGCGTGCATCTCGGCGCCGCCGAGCGACTCGTCGTCGCTCTCCTCGCCGGTCGCCATCTTGACCAGCGGCGGCCCGCCGAGGAAGACCTTGGCGCGCTCCTTCACCATGATCACGTGGTCGCTCATGCCGGGCACGTAGGCGCCGCCCGCCGTGGAGTTGCCGAAGACGACGGCGATGGTGGGGACACCGGCCGCCGACGACCGCGTGAGGTGTTTGAAGAGGGCGCCCCCCGGGATGAAGATCTCCTTCTGGGAGGGGAGGTCCGCGCCTCCGGACTCCACCAGGTGGATCGAGGGCAGCCGGTTGGCGTACCCGATCTCGTGGGCGCGGAACGCCTTCTTCAGCGTCCACGGGTTGGAGGCGCCGCCCCTGACCGTCGGGTCGTTGGCGGTGATCAGGCACTCGACGCCCTCGACGACACCGATGCCGGTGACCATGGACGCGCCCACCGGGTAGTCGCTGCCCCAGGCGGCCAGCGGCGACAGCTCAAGGAACGGCGTGTCGGGGTCGAGGAGCAGTTCGATGCGCTCGCGGGCGAGGAGCTTGCCGCGCTTCCGATGGCGCTGGACGTACTTCTCGCCGCCGCCCTCAAGGGCCTTGGCCTGCTCGGCGTCGAGCACGGCCAGCTTCTCCAGCATGGCGGCGCGGTGCTCGGCGTACTCGGCGTCCGCCGGGTCGAGCGCGGAGGCGATGACGGTCATGGCCGCACCTCCGGCGCGCCGGGCGCGTGCGGGTTCTCGCGGGCCCTCGGGCTCACAGCAGTACCTCCGGTATGTCCAGGTGGCGGGCGCGCAGCCACTCACCGATCCCCTTGGCCTGCGGGTCGAAGCGGGCGCGGGACGCGACGCCGTCGCCGAGCAGCCCCTCGACGACGAAGTTCAGGGCGCGCAGGTTGGGCAGGACGTGGCGGGTGACGGGCAGGGGGGCGGTTTCCGGGAGCAGTTCGCGCAGCCGGTCGGCGGTCAGCTCGTGGGCGAGCCACCGCCATGCGTCGTCGCTCCGTGCCCAGACGCCGATGTTCGCGTCGCCGCCCTTGTCGCCGCTGCGGGCGCCTGCGACGCGGGCGAGGGGGGCGCGGCGGGTGGGTCCGGGGGGCAGCGGATCGGGCGGTGGGGGGTCGGGCAGGTCCCGCGGTACGAGGGTGTCGGCGCCGGCGGCCACGGGGGCCCGCCGCCCGTCGGGCAGTACCGCCACGTGCGCGACGGTGTCCCGGTCCACGTACGCCGCTTCGAAGACGCCGTAGGGGGCGCCCTCGCCGGGCGGGGCCGTCACGTGGAAGCCCGGGTAGCTGCCGAGGGCCAGTTCGACCGCGGCGCCGCTCAGCGCCCGGCCCACGGTGTCCGCGTCGGCGTCGCGCACCACCAGGCGCAGCAGGGCGCTCGCGGTCTCCTGGGTGGCCGCGTCGGCGCGGTCGGTGCGTGCCAGCTCCCAGCGGACGTCGGAGGGGCGGGGGCCGGCGCGGTCCAGGGCGTCTTCGAGCTGGGCGCGGACCAGCGCGGCCTTGGCCTCGGTGTCCGGGCCCGTGAGGACGAAGACGACCTCGTTGCGGAAGCCGCCGAGCCGGTTGAGGCCGACCTTGAGGGTGGGCGGCGGTGCCTCGCCGCGTACGCCCGAGATCCGCACCCGGTCGGGGCCCTCCCGCGTGAGGACGGCCGTGTCGAGCCTGGCGGTGACGTCGGGGCCCGCGTACCGTGCGCCGGCCGTCTCGTAGAGGAGCTGCGCGGTGACCGTGCCGATGTCGACGAAGCCGCCGGTGCCGGGGTGTTTGGTGACGACTGCCGAGCCGTCCTCGTGGATCTCGGCGAGGGGGAAGCCGGGGCGGAGCAGCGAGGCCGGGTCGTGCTCGGCGAAGAACGCGTAGTTGCCGCCGGTGGCCTGTGTCCCGCACTCCAGGACGTGCCCGGCGACGACCGCCCCTGCGAGGCGGTCGTACGCGTCGGGGCCCCAGCCGAAGTGTGCGGCGGCCGGTCCTGTGACCAGGGCGGCGTCGGTCACCCGCCCCGTCACGACCACGTCGGCCCCGGCCTCCAGGCAGGCCGCGATGCCGGCGCCGCCGAGGTAGGCGTGGGCGGTGAGGGCGCTGGGGAAGCGGTCGCCGAGGTCGTCGCCCTCGACGTGCGCGACCCTGACGGGGACGCCGAGCCGTGCCGCGAGGTCCCTGACGGCGTCCGCGAGTCCCGCGGGGTTCAGGCCGCCCGCGTTGGCGACGATCCGCACCCCGCGCTCGTGGGCGGTGCCCAGGCACTCCTCCAGTTGCCGCGGGAACGTCCTTGCGTAGCCGCGGCCGGGGTCCTTCAGGCGGTCGCGGCCGAGGATGAGCATGGTCAGCTCGGCGAGGTAGTCCCCGGTCAGGACGTCCAGGCCGCCGCCGGTCAGCATCTCCCGCATGGCGTCGAAGCGGTCGCCGTAGAAGCCGGAGGCGTTGCCGATCCGCAGGGGCGGCCGGGTCACCGCGGGCCGCCGCCTTTCGCGGCCCGCCCCTTTCCCGGCGGCCCCGCGAACGCCTGGGCGATGTCGAGCCACCGCTCCGCGTCGGCGCCCTCGGCGCGCACCGCCAGGTCGGCGCGGTGGGCGCGCCGGGTCACCAGGAGGCAGAAGTCGAGCGCGGGGCCGCTCACGCGCTGGGCCGCGTCCTCGGGGCCGTACGTCCACGGCTCCCCGGTCACCGGCGAGGTCAGCTCGACCCGGAACTCCTCGCCGGGCGGGGTCAGTCCCCGTACCGCGTAGGCGAAGTCCCGCGACCTGATGCCGAGCCGCGCCACGTGCCGCAGCCGGTCCGTCGGGACGCGCCGCACGCCGAGCGCGTCCGCCACGTCCTGGCCGTGCGCCCAGGTCTCCATGAGCCGTGCGGTCGCCATGGTGGGCACGGCCATGGGCGGCCCGTACCAGGGCAGCCGGGTGCCCCCGGGGACCGCGCGCAGGGCCTGGCCGAGCGCTTCGCGGCCGGTCCGCCAGCGGTCGAGCAGTTCGGCGGGCGGCAGTCCCGCGCTCTCCGCGGCGCCCTCGTCCACGAACGAGTCCGGGGCCGCCGCCGCCTTCGCGGCCTCGGTGGCGAAGGCCGCCGGGTCGGTGGCGGCGAGCAGGGCCACCCGGTCGGTCCAGGTGAGGTGTGCGATCTGGTGGGCGACGGTCCAGCCGGGCGAGGGCGTCGCGAGCGCCCAGCGCTCCTCGCTCAACCCCGCCACCAGGCGGTCGAGTTCCTCGCTCTCCGCACGCAGATCGTCGAGCACGGTCAGGGCATCGGCCACGGAACGCTCCCCTCGGGGCACGGCGGTGTGCCAGGGAGCATGGCAGCGGACACAGAAACAAGCAAGCGTGCTTGCATGAATTTCCGCGCCGGGCACCAAGGGCTCGTTACGGCGGCAAGGCCGGCCGACCGGCCGGGGAAACGGAACCCGAGCCGGCACCGGTGTCCGGGCCGGCTCCGCCATCCGGACCGATCCAGACGGCGAGTCCGGCCGACCCGGGCAGCGCGGTCGGCCCGGGCAGCGGGGCCGGTCCGGGCGATGGGTCGGTCCGGATGGCGGCGGCCGGGGCGGTCCCTCGATCGGCCCGCGGCCCGCTACCGGTCCGCGCCCCGCTTCGCGCCCTCGCGACTCCGCCCTCGCCCCACCTGCGTCCGCACCGCGCCCATGCTCGCCGCGATGACCAGGGCGATCGCCAGGGCCTCCGCGGCGGAGAGCGCCTGGCTGAGGACGAGGAAGCCGGCGAGCGAGGCGAGGGCCGGTTCCAGGCTCATCAGGACCGCGAAGGTGTGGGCGGGCAGGCGGCGCAGGGCGAGGAGTTCGAGGGTGTAGGGGAGCACCGAGGACATCACGGCGACCACCGCGCCGAGCGCCAGCGTGCCGGGCTGCACGAGCCGCGACCCCGACTCCACGAGGCCGAGCGGCAGGAACAGCACGGCGGCGACGACCATGGCCAGGGCGAGCCCGTCGGCCTGCGGGAAACGCCGTCCCGTACGGGCGCTGAAGACGATGTACGCCGCCCACATCGCGCCCGCGCCGAGCGCGTAGGCGACGCCCGCCGGGTCGAGGCCGTCGAAACCGCCCCCGCCGCCCAGCAGGAACACGCCGCACAGCGCGAGCCCCGCCCAGATCAGGTTGACCGCGCGGCGCGAGGCGATGACGGAGAGCGCGAGCGGACCGAGGACCTCAAGGGTGACGGCGGGGCCCATGGGGATGCGGGCCACCGACTGGTAGAACAGGCCGTTCATCCCGGCCATGGCCACCCCGAACGCCACGACCGTGCCCCAGTCGGCGCGCGAGTGCCCGCGCAGCCTCGGCCGGCACACGACGAGCAGCACGAGCGCGGCGAAGGCGAGCCGCAGCGTCACGATGCCGAGCGCCCCGGCCCGCGGCATCACGCTGACGGCCACCGCCCCACCGAACTGCACCGAGATACCGCCCGCGAGGACGAGCCCGACGGGAGCGAGGCGGGCCCGGAGCCCTGAGCCCGGAGCCGCGGGGGCCTCCGTGGCCGTCGCGGCGCCCGCGACCTCCGGCTGCTGCGCCACGACGGGGGCCGCCGCCGGTGCCGCCTGGTCGCTGCGCGAGATGTTCACCGCTGAGCCTTCCTGCCGCGTGTCGGGCGGGCCCGGATGCCCGTGCCCGCCAGTCCATTACCGTGGACCATACCGTCCATTCCATTGGACCACGTCAGGACGGTGGAGCGATTTCGCCGCCCATGTACGCGACCCGCGTCCGAGCCGTCCGAGCCGTCCGAGACGTCCACACGTCGACGGTACGACCGCGCGCGACGGGGCGGGAAATGCCGGACGGGCACTGGTTATGCGTGACGCGCATGACGCGGGATCACGCCGGTCCTGGCCCGTCCACGAGCATGTCCGCGAGCACCTCCGCGAGGTGCCGCGCGCGCACCCCCGCGAGCTGCCGCAGCTGCGTTCGGCAGGAGTACCCGTCGGCGAGCACCACCGCGTCCTCCGGCGCCCGCCGCACCGCCGGCAGCAGGCGCTCCTCCGCGCAGGCCACCGAGACGTCGTAGTGCCCGCGCTCGAACCCGAAGTTCCCCGCGAGCCCGCAGCAGCCGCCGACCGGTTCGCCCGTCAGGCCCGCCTTCGCCCGCAGCCGCCGCTCCGCCGCGTCGCCGAGGACCGCGTGCTGGTGGCAGTGCGTCTGGCCGGTCACCGGGCGGTCGGCACGGGGCGGCTGCCACGCGGGGGCCAGCTCCTCGACGGCCTGGGCGAAGGTGCGCACGGCGGCGGCGAGGCGGTGGGCGCGCGGGTCGTCGCCGAGCAGCTCGGTCAGGTCCGACCTGAGCGCCGCCGCGCAGCTCGGTTCGAGGACCACCACCGGCACCCCCGCGTCCACCAGCGGAGCCATCGCCTCCAGCGTGCCCCGCAGCACCGCGCGCGCCCGGTCGAGCTGTCCCGTCGACACATACGTCAGCCCGCAGCACACCCCCGGCGGCGGCAGCTCGACCGCGATCCCGGCGGCCTCCATGACCCGGACGGCGGCCTTGCCGACCTCGGGCGAGAGGTGGTCGGTGAAGGTGTCAGGCCAGAGCACGGCGCGCGGACCGGCGGCCGTCCCCGCGCGCCGCGCCGTGCGCCACCACTGCCGGAACGTGCGCGGAGCCACCTCCGGCACGGCCCGCCGCGCGTCGATCCCGCCGAGCCGCTTGCCGAGCGCCGCCAGCGGACGGACCCGCGCGAGGGCGTTGACCGGCCGCGCGGTGCGCGTCACCGCGACGGCCCGCAGCCAGCGCGGCAGCCACCCCATGGAGTAGTGGGCGGCGGGCCTGCGCCGCCCCTCGTAGTGGTGGTGCAGGAACTCCGCCTTGTACGTGGCCATGTCGACGCCCACCGGGCAGTCCGAGCGGCAGCCCTTGCAGGACAGGCAGAGGTCGAGGGCGTCCCTGACCTCCGTCGAGCGCCAGCCGTCCGTCACCACCTCGCCCGCCAGCATCTCGTGCAGCAGGCGGGCGCGGCCCCGCGTCGAGTGCTCCTCCTCGCCCGTCACCCGGAAGGAGGGGCACATGACGTCCGTGGGCGAGCCCGGGGCGGCCGTACGGCACTTCGCGACGCCCACGCACCGCCTGACCGCCGCCGAGAAGTCGCCCCCGTCGTGCGGGTAGCCGAAGGCGACGTCGACCGGTTCGCGCGGCAGCGGCGCGAACCGCAGGCCGGCGTCGAGGGGCGAGGGCCGCACCAGCATCCCGGGGTTGAGCAGCCCCTCCGGGTCCCAGAGGTCCTTGACGCGCTCGAAGAGGCCGACGAGTTCGCTCCCGTACATCTTCGGCAGCAGCTCCGCGCGGGCCTGCCCGTCGCCGTGTTCGCCGGAGAGGGAGCCGCCGTGCGCGACGACCAGGTCCGCCACCTCCTCGGAGAAGCGGCGGAACCGTGCCACGCCCTCGCGGCTGATCAGGTCGAAGTCCACGCGTACGTGGATGCAGCCGTCCCCGAAGTGGCCGTACGGGGTGCCGCGCAGACCGTGGTCCGCGAGCAGCGCGCGGAAGTCCCGCAGGTAGGGGCCGAGCCGGGCGGGCGGCACCGCGCAGTCCTCCCAGCCGGGCCATGCCTCTCCCCCGGGCGATCCGCCGGCCCCGTCCGGCATCCGCGTGGCCGTGCCGCTGGCGTCCTCCCGCACGCGCCACAGGGCCCGCCGGCGCGCCGGGTCGTCGACGACCACGGCGTCCAGCGCGTCGGCCGCCCGCACGAGGTCCCCCGCACGCGCGCGTGCCTCGGCCGGGCTCGCGCCGCCCGTCTCCACGAACAGCCAGGCGCCGCCCCTCGGCAGTCCTTCCGTGCCGCGCACGAGGTCGGCCGCCATGCCCTCGACGGTCAGCGGCCCGTACGGCAGGAGCCCCGGCGCCGCCTCGGCCGCCGCGCTCTCGTCGGCGTACCCGAGGACGGCGAGGGCGCGGGCGCGGGGCGCCTCGACGAGGCGTACGGTCGCCTCGGTGAGGATGCCGAGGGTGCCCTCCGAGCCGCAGAACGCGCGCGCCGGGTCGGGGCCGCGCTCCGGGAGCAGGGCGTCCAGCGCGTACCCGGAGATGCGGCGCGGCAGGTCGGGGTAGCCGGTGCGCAGGAGCTTCAGGTGGTCCTCGACGAGCGCCCGCAGGCCCTCAGGGGCTCCTTGCCAGCCCTGGCCGAGGCGGTGGGTGGCGCCCCTGCCGTCGATGACGGTCAGCCCGTGGACGTTGTCGGCGGTCGTGCCCCAGGCCACCGAATGGGAGCCGCAGGAGTTGTTGCCGACCATGCCGCCGAGCGTGCAGCGGTTGTGCGTGGAGGGGTCGGGGCCGAAGGTGAGGCCGTGCGGGGCGGCGGCGGCGCGCAGGTCGTCGAGGACGACTCCCGGCTGCACCACGGCCGTTCGGGACCCCGGGTCGAGGTCCACGATCCGCCGCAGGTACCGGGTGAAGTCGAGGACGACGCCGGTGCCGGTCGCCTGCCCGGCGATCGAGGTGCCCGCGCCGCGCGCCACCACCGGCACCTGCCGCGCGCGGCAGACCGCGAGCGCCGCCGCCACGTCGTCGGCGTCGCGCGGGGCCACCACGGCCGCCGGTACGCGGCGGTAGTTGGAGGCGTCCATGGTGTGCAGCGCCCGCGCGGTGACGGAGAGGTCCACGTCACCGCGTACGGCCGCGCGCAGGTCGCGGCCGAGCCCTTCGGGGTCGTCGCCCGGCCCGCTCCGGCGCGTACTCACGCGGTCGCTCGCGCGGTCGTTCACGCGGTCCTTCACGCGGTCGCTCGCGTGCTCGCTCATCCGGTCGCTCATCCGGTCACCCATAGGGCCAGGATGCCCCCGCGGTACCCCCTGGCAGTCCCCCCGCCGCGGTCGTTATGTCATGATCCGGAAGGGATCATTCCCACCCCGGTCGGCAACTCTCCTATAGTGGCCAGAACTTGAGCCGACCTTGAGAAATACCCGAGCACGTTCAAGCAAAGTGTGTCGCTTCCGATCGAGGACCCCGATTGATGACCGCGCCAACCCCCCTAGCGCGCCCCGGGACGAATGGGGCATCCCCTGGTCCAGCGCAGTCGGGAGCCCGGGCAAGTGCCCCCTTGCGCCCGTCCGCCCTCGTCCTGCTGATCTGCGCCCTGGTCACCGCGGCACTCACCGCGACCGCCGTCGTCCTGGCGCCCGCCTCCGTACGCGCACCCCTCGCCTGGGGAGCCGGCGCCGCGGCGCTCGCCCTCAGCGTCGCCGTCGCCGCCGCCTTCCACGGCGCGCGCACCGCCTCCCTGCTGCGGCGTCAGCTCGACGCCGCCCATCAGGAGATGGGCCGCCTCGCCCACGAACAAGCCCGGCACGCGGCGGAATCCGGCCAGGAGCGCACGCGTCTCACCGACCGCCACGCCCGCGAGGTCGCCGCGCTGACCGCGGAGCACGTACGGGAGCGCACCGCGCTCACCCTGCGCGTCCGTGCCGCCGAGTCCGAGCGCGCCGCCGCCCTCGCCGCCTCCGCCAACGCGGCGGGCCGCATGCAGGCGCTGGCCACCGGCATGCTCGCCGACCTCCGCGAGATGGAGGGCAGGCACGCCGACGAGGACGTCCTCACCGACCTGCTGCACCTGGACCACAGGACCGCGCAGGCGGGCCGCATCGCCGACTCGGTGGCCGTCCTCACCGGCGCCCGCTCGGGCCGCCGCTGGGCCCGCCCCATCGTCATGGAGTCGATCCTGCGGGGCGCGATGGGCCGCATCGGCGGCTACCAGCGCGTACGCGTCCACTCCGCCAGCGAGGTCGCCGTCGCGGGCCATGCCGCCGAGGGCGTCATGCACGCCCTCGCCGAGATCCTCGACAACGCTGCCAACTTCTCGCCGCCCACCTCCGAGGTGCACGTCTACATCGAGGAGGTCGCGGCCGGCGTCATCATCTCCGTCGAGGACAGCGGCCTCGTCATGGGCCCGGTGCAGCAGCGCCGCGCCGAGCAGGCCGTGTCCGGCGAGGCGAAGGGCCTCAGCGGGCTCTCCGGTACGCGGCTCGGCCTCGCGGTGGTCGGCAGGCTGACCCGCAAGCACGGCCTGACGGTGTCGTTCCGGCCGTCCGCCCGCGGCGGCACGGGGGTGCTCCTGCTGATACCCCAGGAGCTGCTCACGCGCCCCTCGGAGGCGGTTCAGGTCCCTGCGGCGGCCCCGGCCTCGCCCTCGGCAGCGGAGCTTCCGGCGGCTCAAGCCGCCCCGGCCCAGGCGGGCGACCCCGGCAGCCACAGCAGCCCCGACAGACCCAGTAGCCCCGGAAGCCCCGCGAACCCCCCGCACACTTCTGCCCCCTCCGCCCCCTCCGCCCCCCTCACCCCCTCTTCCGAGGACACCGCCGTCCTCACCCCCGTGGACCGCGAGCCCCTGCCGGCCCACGAGTCCGCCGCAGCGCCGCCCGCCGGGCGCCCCGCCGAGGCACCGCTGCCCAAGCGCCCCCGCGGCCGTACCCTCGCCGCCGCCGAGCGGGCCCGCGCGGACAGCGACACCGGTGAGACCCCGCGCCCGCGCACGGCCGACGCCGCCACCACCGCGGCCCGCTTCAGCAGCTTCCGCCAGGCCGTCCGCGTCACGCCATCGCCCAGTGGCACGGACGCTCCCGCACCCTCCCCGCACCCGGAAGGCGACACCCCCCGATGACCACCGGCACCACCCCCGGAACCACCACCGACGCCAAGCTCACCTGGCTCCTCGAAGGTCTCCTGGAGCGCACCCCCGGCGCCCGGCACGCGCTCGTCCTCTCCCGGGACGGCCTGAAGCTGTGCCGCACCCCCGAACTCTCCGTCGACCAGGCCGACCAGCTCGCCGCGATCGCCGCGGGCATCCAGTCCCTCTCGCACGGCGCGTCCGCCGAGTTCGGGGACGGCAGCGGCGGCGTGCGGTCGGCGATGACGGAGTTCTACGGCGGCATCCTCTTCATCGTCGAGGCCGGCGAGGGCGCGCACCTCGCCGTCATCGCCGCCGAGGACGCCGACGCCGGGCTCGTCGGGCACACCATGAGCGAACTGGTCGAGCAGCTCGGCGAGCACCTGCGCGCCGAGCCCCGCGCCGACGACGGCCCCCGCGCCACGCCCGCCTCATGAGCCGCCCCGGCCGGGACGACTCCCCCGACCGGCTGTACACCCTCACCCAGGGCCGCAGCCGGTCGGCGCCCGACGCCCCCTTCGACCTGGTGACCCTCGTCGTCGCCGAGTCGGGACCCACCCCCGGCATGCAGTCCGAGCTCGCCGCCATCCTGCGGATGTGCGAACTGCCCACGGCGGTCGTGGAGATCGCCGCCGAGCTGAGGCTCCCCGTGAGCATCACGCGCATCCTGCTCTCCGACCTGCTCGACGCGGGCCGGATCAGCGCCCGCCATCCGCGGGCGGCAGCCGGTCACAGCCTTCCCGACCCCGACATCCTGGAGCAGGTGCTCGTTGGACTCCGCAATCTCTGACGCAACCACCGAACGACGCGACGCGGAGCTGTCCGCGACCGCCGACAACGGTCTGAAGATCGTCGTGGTGGGCGGTTTCGGCGTCGGCAAGACGACCCTGGTCCGGTCCGTGAGCGAGATCCGTCCCCTCAACACCGAGGAGACGATGACGCAGGCGGGGCGCGGCATCGACGAGACGGGCGGCCTGGAAGGGCTGCGTGCCAAGACGTCCACGACGGTCGCCTTCGACTTCGGCCGCATCACCCTCGACGCACACAACGTCCTCTACCTCTTCGGCGCCCCGGGCCAGGAGCGCTTCTGGTTCCTCTGGGACCGCCTGTTCTCCGGGACGCTCGGCGCCGTGGTCCTGGTGGACCCGCGCCGCGTCGAGGACTCCTGGTACGCGATCGACCGCCTGGAGCACCACGGGACGCCGTTCATCGTGGCCCGCAACGACTTCGGCGGCTCCACGCACACCCTCGCGCAACTGCGCGATGCGCTCGACCTGGACCCCGGGGTGCCGCTCGTCGACTGCGACGCGCGCTCCCGGGAGTCCAGCAAGAACGTACTGATCACCCTCGTGGAACACCTCAAGACGCTGTACGCCGCCCAGGAGACCGCCAAGTGACCTGCCCCGTAACCGGCGCCGCCCCCGGACCCGTACCGCTGTCGGGCCCGCGGTTCACCACCGAGCCCGCCCGGCTCTACCGGGAACTGCGGCGCGACCACGGCCCGGTGGCGCCCGTCCTGCTCGACGGCGACGTGCCCGCCTGGCTGGTGCTCGGCTACCGCGAACTGCACCAGGTCACCGCCGACCCCGCCCTGTACAGCCGGGACTCCGAGCTGTGGAACCAGTGGCCGAACATCCCCGCCGACTGGCCTCTGCTCCCCATGATCGGCCACAAGCAGCCGTCGATCCTCTACACCGTCGGCGAGCGGCACACCGAGCGCGCCGCGATGATCGCGCACGCCCTGGAGTCGGTCGACCCGTTCGAACTCAAGTCGCACGCCGAGAGGTTCGCCGACGAGCTGATCGACGGCTTCTGCGGCCGGGGCTCGACGGACATCGTCGCCGAGTACGCGATGCTGCTCCCGGTCCGGGTCCTCGCCACGATCTACGGCTTCCCCGACGAGGAGGGCCCCGCCCTCGTCACCGCGTTGAACGACATGATCAACGGCCGCGAGGGGGCCCTCGCGGGCGCCCGGCACCTGAGCGAGTCGATGGCGCGGCTCCTCGCCGACAAGCACGCGCGGCCCGGCCCCGACGTCGCGTCGTCCATGCTGGCGGACCCGTCGGGGTTCAACGACACGGAGATCGCGGAAGACCTGATGGTGATGATGGCCGCGGGCCACCAGCCCACGGCGGACTGGATCGGCAACTCCCTGCGGCTGATGCTCACCGACGACCGCTTCGCCGCCTCGCTCTTCGGCGGCCGGCACAGCGTCGCCGAGGCGATGAACGAGGTCCTGTGGGAGGACACCCCGACGCAGAACGTGGCGGGACGCTGGGCCGCGCGCGACACCCGGCTCGGCGGGCGCCGCATCAACGCCGGCGACCTGCTGCTCCTCGGCCTCGCCGCCGCCAACGCCGACCCGCAGGTGCGCACCGACGGCTCCGTCCTGACCGGCGGCAACAGCGCCCACTTCTCCTTCGGCCACGGCGAGCACCGCTGCCCCTTCCCGGCCCAGGAGGTCGCCGAGGTCATCGCCAGGACCGGCATCGAGGTGCTGATCGACCGGCTGCCGGACCTCGACCTGGCCGTGCCCGCCACGCAGCTCACCCGCCGCCCCTCGCCGTGGCTGAGCGGCCTGACCGATCTCCCGGTGACGTTCACCCCGACTCCGACCGCAGCCCTTGGAGAGCCCAGATGACGCGCATCGCCCTGGACCCGTTCGTCACCGACCTGGACGGCGAGAGCGCCCGGCTGCTCGCCGCGGGCCCCCTCGCGGAGGCGGAGCTGCCCGGCGGTGTGCCGGTGTGGGCGGTCACGCACCACGCGGAGGCCCGCCGGCTCCTCACCGACAAGCGCCTGGTGAAGGACATCAACGTCTGGGGCGCCTGGCGGCGCGGCGAGATACCCGCCGACTGGCCGCTGATCGGCCTCGCCAACCCGGGCCGCTCGATGCTGACCGTGGACGGCGAGGAGCACCGCAGGATGCGCTCGCTCGTCGCGCAGGCGCTGACGCCGCGCCGCGTGGAGCGGATGCGCGAGCGGATCACGGAGCTGACGGACGGCCTCCTGGACCAGGTGGCCGCCGCGGGCGCCGACGGTGTGGTCGACCTGAAGGCGGTGTTCGCCTATCCGCTGCCCATGTACGTGATCAGCGACCTGATGGGCATCGACGAGGCGGACCACCCGCGGCTGAAGGTCCTCTTCGACAAGTTCTTCTCCACCCAGACGCCGCCGGAGGAGGTCGTGGCCACGCTCGGCGAACTCGCCGAGATGATGGGCAAGGTCGTCGCGGCCCGCCGCGAGCAGCCGGGCGACGACCTGACGAGCGCGCTGATCCAGGCTTCGGAGGACGGCGACCACCTCACCGACGCCGAGATCCTCTCCACCCTCCAGCTGATGGTCGCGGCGGGCCACGAGACGACGATCTCCCTGATCGTCAACGCCGTGGTGAACCTCAGCACCCACCCCGAGCAGCTCGCCCTGGTGCGCGCGGGCAAGGCCGGCTGGGACGCGGTCGTCGAGGAGACCCTGCGCTACTCCACACCGACGTCACACGTCCTGATCCGCTTCGCCGCGGAGGACGTCCCCGTCGGCGACAAGGTGATCCCCCAGGGGGACGCGCTGATCGTCTCCTACGGCGCCATCGGCCGCGACGAGGCGGCCCACGGCCCGACGGCGGCCTCCTTCGACATCACCCGCGCCTCCGCCAACCGCCACATCTCCTTCGGCCACGGCCCGCACGTCTGCCCCGGAGCGGCCCTCTCGCGCCTGGAGGCCGGGGTGGCCCTCCCGGCCCTGTACGCCCGCTTCCCCGGCCTGACGCTGGCGGTGGAGCCCGAACAGCTCCGCAACAAGCCGGTGGTGACCCAGAACGACCTCTACGAACTGCCGGTGCGCCTGGAAGACAGCCTTTGAGGAGCGGGGTCCGGGGCGGAGCCCCGAGGCGGTCACACGGCTCGGGGTACGGGTCTCACCCGGCGGACACCAGAGGAACCCCGCGCCCCGAGCCGCTAGGCTCACCCCGTGGCTGAGATCCAGATTCCCGCTGACATGAAGCCCGCCGACGGCCGTTTCGGCTCGGGCCCCTCCAAGGTGCGCACCGAGGCGCTGGACGCCCTCGCCGCGACCGGAACCTCCCTGCTCGGTACGTCCCACCGCCAGGCCCCGGTCAAGAACCTGGTCGGCCGCGTGGTCGAGGGCGTCAAGGACCTCTTCTCCCTCCCCGAGGGGTACGAGGTGGTCATGGGCAACGGCGGCTCCACCGCGTTCTGGGACGTGGCGACGCACGGTCTGATCGACAACAAGTCGCAGCACCTGAGCTTCGGCGAGTTCTCGTCGAAGTTCGCGAAGGCGGCCAAGCTCGCCCCGTGGCTCGCCGAGCCGAGCGTCATCTCCAGTGAGCCGGGCACGCACCCCGAGCCGAGCGCGGAGGCGGGCGTCGACGTCTACGCCTTCACGCAGAACGAGACCTCCACCGGTGTCGCGGCCCCCGTCAAGCGCGTCGAGGGCGCCGACGCCGGTTCGCTCGTCCTGGTGGACGCCACGTCCGCCGCGGGCGGCCTGCCGGTCGACATCACCGAGACCGACGTCTACTACTTCGCCCCGCAGAAGTCCTTCGCGTCCGACGGCGGCCTGTGGATCGCCGTCTTCTCCCCGGCCGCGATCGAGCGGGCCGAGCGCATCCACTCCTCGGGCCGGCACGTGCCGGAGTTCTTCTCGCTGCCGACGGCGATCGACAACTCCCGCAAGAACCAGACGTACAACACCCCGGCGCTCGCCACGTACTTCCTGCTCGCCGAGCAGCTGGACTGGATGAACTCCCAGGGCGGCCTGGAGTTCACCACCGGCCGCACGGCGGCGTCCGCGCGGGCGCTGTACGGCTGGGCGGACGACTCGAAGTACGCGACGCCGTTCGTCACCGACCCGGCGAAGCGCTCGCACGTGGTCGGCACGATCGACTTCGCGGACGAGGTCGACGCCTCCGCGGTCGCCAAGGTGCTGCGCGCCAACGGCATCGTGGACACCGAGCCGTACCGCAAGCTGGGCCGCAACCAGCTGCGCATCGCGATGTACCCGGCGGTCGACCCGGCGGACGTCGAGGCGCTCACGAAGTGCGTCGACTACGTGATCGAGAAGCTCTGACGCTGGTCGCTCAGTTCCCCGCGCCCCTGATGGGGCGCGGGGTCTCTGCGTTTCAGCGGCTCAGTGCCTTGAACCTCCGTACCGCCAGCGGCAGGAAGACCAGCGAGATCGCCAGCGGCCACACCACCGCCATCAGTACGGCGTGCTGCTCCACCCAACTGCTGCCGCCCGCCCCCGGGTTGCCGAAGAGTTCGCGCGCGGCCGTGCCCGTCGACGAGACCGGGTTCCAGGCGGCGACCGGGGCCAGCCAGTCCGGCATCAGGGACGGCGCCACGAAGACGCTGGAGATCATCGTGAGCGGGAAGGCGACCGCGTAGAGCCCGCCGGCCGCCTCGGGCGTCGGCACGACGAGGCCGAGGTAGACGCCCACCCAGATCAGGCTGAACCGCAGGAGCAGCAGCAGCGCGAAGGCGAGGGCGGTGTCGGCGATTCCGGCGCTGGAGCGCCAGCCGATGGCGAGCGCGGTCGCCGCGAGGATGGTCAGCTCCGCGCAGGCCACGACGAGGTCGGTGAGCCCGCGCCCCGAGGCCACCGCCGAGGGGGCCATGGGCATGGAGCGGAAGCGGTCGATGACGCCCTTGGAGGCGTCGGTGACCACGGCCATGGCGGTGTTCATGAAGCCGAAGGCCATGGTCATCACGAACATGCCGGGCATCAGGAACTGCTTGTAGTCGCCGTCGTCGCCACCCCCGGGCACCTTCATCGCCTCGCCGAAGACGAACCCGTACAGGAGTACGGAGATGATCGGGAAGCCCAGTTGCCAGGCGATGGTGACGGGCTGGCGCAGGAAGTGGGTGAGGTAGCGGCGGGTGATGTTCCCGCTGTCGGCGAGGGCCCAGAAGAGGCGTCCGTGCGGGCGCCGCGACGTCCCCGCGGTGAGTGCGGCGCTCATGCCGCGACCTCCTTCTTCTCCGGCTTTCCCGGCTCTCCCGGCTTCCCGGGATCGGTGGTGGCTCCGGCGCCCCCGGCGTCTTCCGGGGGCCGGCCGGTCAGCCGCAGGAAGACGTCGTCCAGGCTCGGCCTGCGCAGGCCGATGTCCTCGACGGCGACCCCCTCGTCCTGGAGGGTGCGCGCCACGTCGGTGAGGGCGCGGACCCGGTCGGTGACGGCGGCCTGCACGCGGCGCTCCACGTCGAGGACGAGCGGTGCGCCCGCGCAGACCCGGCGGACGGCGCGGACGGCCGCCGGCAGGTCCGCCGGTTCGCGCACCACGACGTCGAGGTGGCTGCCGCCGACGGTGTTCTTCAGCCCGTCGGGGGTGTCGTCGGCGATGGCCCGGCCCCGGTCGATGACGGTGACGCGGGAGGCGAGCCGGTCGGCCTCCTCCAGGTACTGCGTGGTCAGCAGCACGGTCGTGCCGCGGGCGACCAGGTCCCGCACGGTGTCCCAGACCTCCAGGCGGCTGCGGGGGTCGAGGCCGGTGGTCGGCTCGTCGAGGAAGAGCACTCCGGGGGCGAGGATCATCGAGGCCGCCAGGTCGAGGCGGCGCCGCATGCCGCCGCTGTACTGGCCCGCGCCCTTCTCCGCCGCGTCCTCCAGGTGGAACTGTTCGAGGAGTTCCCGGGCGCGCAGCGCGGCCCCGCGGGCGCCCAGGTGGAAGAGGCGCCCGAACATCTCCAGGTTCTGCCGGCCGGTGAGGATCTCGTCGACCGCCGCGTACTGCCCGGTCAGTCCGATGCGGGCGCGTACGAGGGCGGGCTCGCGCACCACGTCGGCGCCGGCCACCTCGGCGTGGCCGCCGTCGAGCCGGACGAGGGTGGAGAGAATCCGCACCGCGGTGGTCTTGCCCGCGCCGTTGGGCCCGAGGAGTCCGTGCACCGTGCCCTGCTCGACGCGCAGGTCGAAGCCGTCCAGCGCGTCCTTGTCGCCGTACCGCTTCCGCAGCCCTTCGGCCCGTACCGCGTAGCCGTCGCCGTTCATCGCCCGCCCTCCGGTTCGCTCGTCCCGACTCGCACTGAGTACACCGTACCCGAAAAAGAGTACGGTGTACTCAAAACGTCCGGGTACACCGTACCCAGTCTTCTGGGTACGGCGTACCCGGCCGTCCGACCGGCGATTAAGGTGAGGGCCATGACGAGCACAGGCGGCGGCGACGTCCAGCGCACCGGCAGCGACATCACCCGGAGCCTCGAACTGCTGTGGGGCGACGGTGAACGCCCCACGCGCGGGCCGAAGCCGGCGCTGACCCTGGACCGGATCGTCACCGAGGCGGTGCGCCTCGCCGACGCCGAGGGGCTCGCGGCGGTCTCCATGCGCCGCCTCTCCACGGAACTCGGCACCGGCACGATGTCCCTGTACCGCTACGTCCCCGGCAAGGGCGACCTGCTCGACCTGATGCTGGACCGCGTGTACGCCCCGCCGGAGGAAGAGGAGCCCTGGTCCGGCGGCTGGCGCGAGGCCGTCGAGGCGTACGCCCGCGAGACCCTGGTCCTGTACCGCCGCCACCCCTGGCTGCTCCACGTCAACCAGGCCCGCCCGGTGCTCGGCCCCGGCGCGGTCGGCGGCCTGGACAGGACCCTCACCCGCATCGCGCCGATGGGCCTGACCGACCCCGAGCTGATCGGCGTCATCGTCGCCGTGGAGGGGTACGTCACCGGGGTCGCCCGCACCCAGGTGCACGAGGTGGAGGCCGTGAAGAAGAGCGGCCTGAGCGACGAGGCGTTCTGGGAGGCGCAGCAGCCGACCCTGGAGCGGATCATGATGAGCGGCAGGTACCCGGCGCTCGCGGGCCTCTCCGAGGACGCCTTCGGCTCGGACTTCGACCACTTCGAGTTCGGGCTCCAGCGGCTGCTCGACGGCCTCGACGTACTGGTGGCCCGCCGCGAGGCGGAGGCCGGGGCCTGACCCCGGCGGCCCCCTCTCGGCCCTACTTGCCCCGCGTGCCCGGGCCCCGCCGCGAGAGACGCTTCAGACCGAGGAAGGCGAGCAGCACGGCCCCGAGGACGACGGCCCCGGTCTTGACGCCGCCGTCCACGCCGCCGCCGTCGCCCCCCGATGCCGGACCCGAGCCGGAGCCGGAGGAGTCGGAGCCGCCGCCCTTCCCCTTCACCTCCACGGGCGTGACCGCGCTCCGCGCGCCCTCGGTGCCGTACATCAGGGTCGTGCCGTCCGGGGTGTACGTGACGGACTCGCCCTGCCGCTGGATCGGCACGCTCAGCCGCCCCTCCCGCTCGGGCTTCTCCCCCGCCCCCTTCCACGTGTACGAGACTCCGCCGAAGTAGCCGCGCAGGGCGAGCTGCTTCCCGTCGGGCGAGAAGGCGCCGTCCGTGACCCACAGGTCGGTGGCGGCGACGCGCTTGAAGACGTTGGTGCCGGAGGCGGACATCCGGGCGGGCCCCTCATAGAGGCTGCCGCCCTCCTCCTTCTTGTCCGCGATGTAGATCCGCCCGGTCTTCGGGTGCACCATCAGCGCCTCCGCGTCCCGCGCCCCGTCGGCGTACTTCACGACGTACTGCGTGGCGCGGACGGTCTGGTCCTTGAGCTCCTTCGGCTCGGGCAGCCGGTAGATCCACACGTTCGACCACGTGCCGCCGAGGTTGTCGCCGATGTCACCGACGTACAGGTTGCCGTCGCTGCCCACAGAGATGGCCTCCACGTCGCGCGGCTTGCCCACCCCGGTCATGGTGACGGTGGCGACGGTCTTCCCGGTCTTCGCGTCGACGGCGTACAGGTAGGCGCCCTTGTCCTGGTCGTTGTGCGTCCAGTAGACGCCCGGGTGGGCGCGGGAGGCGGCGAGGCCGCTGGACTCGACGATCCTCGGGTCCTCCATGGTGAACCCGTCGTGCCCGTCGTCGGCCGCGGCGGGCGCCGCCACGGCGAAGGACAGCACGGCGGCGACGGCGAGGACGGACGGAACCGGAACAGCCCTGAGCGAACGCATGGGCCCAAGCGTGCCATCCGCGCCCCTGCCGGTGCGTGCTCAGCCCCACATCGCAGACGCCCCGCCCGATCCGCCAGAATGAGCGGATGCTCAGGTTCATGTTCGTCGGCGACTCGATGACCATCGGAAGCGCCGGGGAACACACCTGGCGCCACCGGATGTGGCGGCACCTGCGCGCCGCCCTCGGCGACGACGGCTTCGCCGTGGCCGGCCCGCGCACCGCCCTGTACGACAAGGCGGCGGGCGAGCCCGTGTCGTTCGACTACGCCGACCCCGACCCCGCGTTCCCCCGCAACCACCTTGCGGGCTGGGGCGAGGGCTGGCTGCACATGGCGCCCGCGATCACCGGCGCGCTCACGGACGACCCGGCGGACGTCCTGCTCGTCTCCCTCGGCCTGATCGACCTGGGCTTCTACACGAACGCCGACCAGACGGCGGCGAACGTCCGCGCCTTCGTCGCGGGGGCGCGCACGGCGAACCCCCGTATCCGCATGGTCCTGCTCCCGGTCATCCCCAACATCCGCGCCGAGTCGGACGCGCCCTTCGCGGCGGAGGTGGCCCGCTTCAACGAACTCCTCGCGAAGACGGTGGCGGACCTGGACACGGCGGCCTCCCCGCTCCTCCTGGCCTCGCCCCCGCCGTCGTACGACATCCACACCGACACGTACGACGGCACGCACCCGAACGCGAGCGGCGAACACAAGCTGGCGGACGCCTTCGCCCGGGCGCTGGCGCAGGGTTGGGGGCTCGGCGGGCTGGATCACCGTGCCACGCGTCTCGTCACGTCGTGAAGCAACTGCCCCTCGACGAAAGGGGCTTCCGCCGTCGGCAGCGACCTCCAGTCCAGCGGCCAGGTCCAGCCGTCGAGCGCGGGTACGCCGACGTAGGCGAAACCCGCCGAGGACCGCCCCAGGGGGCGCGCTCCGGCCGGCCAGCCGTACGACTTCGCGGTTCCCGGCGGGAGCAGGAAGTAGAAGTAGCGCGCGCCGGTCGCTTCGCGGATGACGGGCCCCACGTGGAACTCCGTGAGCTGCGTCAGGTCGTACATGATCCGCTCGCCGGGCGGGCCGTCGACGCGTACGGCGTCGAAGTGGATCCCGGCGTGGCGCAGCGCGTGCCCCGACGCCGGGATCCAGTCGTGCACCCTGAGCGGTGAGGTTTCCCAGTTCATGCGCCACATGCTTACGGACGGTCACATACTGTGACCAGCGTCTCGCGGGAGCGGTGCGGGGCTGTGCACTTGGGGAGGTCGTTGTGCACCAGGGTGAGCGGGGCTCGGAGACGTTCGGCGCGCTGTTGCGGTTCTACCGCGAGCGGGCCGGGATCACACAGGAGGCGCTGGGCACGCATGTCCAGTACTCCAAGTCGCAGATGGCGATGGTGGAACGGGGCGAGCGGGCGCCCCGGGGCAGGTTGGCCGAGCTGGCGGATCAGTTCCTTGGTGCACAGGGTGCACTGGTGCTGCTCGCGGAGAAGGAGTTCGGCCACCGGGTGCTTCCGGCGTGGACGGAGGATTACCTGGCCGAGGAACGGAAAGCGGTCGGTATCCACGCCTATCAAACGCTGGTAATTCCTGGGTCACTTCAGACTGCGGCGTACGCACGCGCGGTCTACAACAGCAACTGCTACCCCTCACTGGATGACGACGAGGTGGAGGCGCGAGTCGCGGCCAGGCTGGAGCGAGGGGAGATGTTTCACCGCAAACCTCCGCCGAGCATCAGTTACGTGCTGGAGCAGAGCCTGCTGACCCGCCCCCTCGGCGGACCCCCGGTCCTGAAGGAACAGCTACGCCACCTTCTCGAACTCGGTCGGCTTCGGCATGTCGAACTTCAGGTCATGCCACATGGCCGCCATGTGCACGCAGGGCTCACCGGCCCAATGATCCTGCTGGACACAGACATGCGCCGTCAGCTCGCCTACGTCGAAGCGCCGAGCGGGGGCTACTTCGTCACCGAACAGCCGGCACTGAGCAACCTGTTCGGGAAATATGGCATTCTGCGCGCACAGGCGCTGACGCCCGAGGAGTCGGCGACGCTGATCGAGAAGGGGGCGCGGGACCTATGAGTGCAAACTACCTCTGGCGCAGGAGCAGTTACAGCAGCGGTGAAGGCGAATGCGTCGAGGTAGCGCTGCCCTGGACGAAGTCCAGCCACAGCGGTGATCAGGGCGGCGAGTGCGTCGAGGTGGCGCACACCCCCGCCACCATCCACATCCGCGACTCCAAGAACCCCGAAGGCCCCGCCCTCCGCGTCGCCCCGTCCGCCTGGACGGAGTTCCTGACGCACGCCACCACCCCGTAACGCCGTCACGCCGCGCGTGTGAGCCGGTTCGCGAGGGTGGACATCGTGTACGTGCCGATGCCGAGGACGACTTCGAGCGCGTTCCGCTCGGTGTAGCCGTGGGCGAGGAACGCCTTGACGCCGTCGTCGTCGACACCGCCCGCCGTCGCGAGAACGGCCAGCGTGAAGACCCGTACCGCTTCGAGGCGCTCGTCGGGTACGGGGCGCTGCTCGCGCAGGGCGGCGACGACCGCGCCGTCCGCGCCCAGCTTGCGCAGCTTCCCCGTGTGCAGGGCCACGCAGACGTGGCAGTCGTTGCGTACGGCCACGGTCATGATGACCGTCTCGCGGGCCACCGGCTCCAGCGTGGTGCGCTCGAAGGCGGCGCTCATGTCCAGGAAGCCGTTGAGCAGTTCGGGCGACTCAGCGAGGCGGGCGACGGCGTCCGGGAGCTGGCCGAAGGCCTTGGTCACCCGCTCCATGGCGGGACGGGACTCAGTGGGTGCGGTCTCGACGATGTGGGTGGTGAACATGCGGTGGTGACCCCCTACGATCGACAACATGGTTGACGGTACGGAAAAGGTAAACCAGGTTGACGATTCGGGCAAGGGGATGGCTCCCGAGGCGGTGACGGACGCGCCGGCGGCGGACGCGCCCGGATACGAGCTGCCCCTGCTCCTCTTCGCGGGGTTCCGCACGCTGATCGACCGCCTGCACGCGGAACTCGCCCGGCAGGGGCACCCCGACGTCCGCCCCGCGCACGGCTTCGCGATGCAGGCCATCGGGGTCCGGGGCGCCACGGCCAGCGAGATCGGCAGGCGTCTCGGCGTCAGCAAGCAGGCGGCGGGCAAGACCGTCGACCGCCTCATCGCCCTCGGCTACGCCCACCGCACCGACGACCCGGCGGACGCCCGCCGCAAGCTGATCCGCCTGACCCCGCACGGCACCGACGCGCTGCGCCGCTCGGCGGCGGTCTTCGACGAACTGCGGGCGGAGTGGGCGGCATCCGCGGGCACGGACCGCCTCCGGGACCTGGAGGCGACCCTCCGCACGGTCGTACCGCCGGACGCGTTCCGCCTCGACGCGGCGGGGTGGCTGGGCGGGCCGTGACGTCGTCGCCGTGCGTATCGTTGTACCGCGCGGCCGCACTCGACCGGGGTGGGCCGGGGAGGAGCGCCACGATGACCGTCGTAGATGTGATGACCGACAGGATCGAAATGGCCGACGACGACGCCGAGTGGAGCTTGGACGACTGGTTCGAGCTGATCGAGCGGATGGTCCCCGAGGGAGTCAAGGCAGAGGTCGTCGAGGGAGCCGTCGTTATGGTGCCGCAGCGGAATGTGCACTGGCAGATTATTCGGCGGGTCCTGTATGCGCTGGATGACAGGTACAGCCGGGATGTGCACGCGATGACGGACGTGCGTATCGATTTCCCCGGCCACCAGAACGGCTTCTGTCCGGACATGGCGAAACTTCGTGACGGAGCCAAGCCGAACGAAGAAGGTCGCTGGCGCCACGAGGACGTCGAGTTCGTCGCCGAGGTCATCTCACGGGGGACCGGCCTGAACGACTACGGGCCGAAGAAGGCCGCGTATGCGGAGGCCGGTGTTCCCGTATACCTCGTCGTCGATCCGTACCAAGGCCGCTGCCTCGTCTTCACCGATCCCAAGGAAGGCGTGTACCGCACCGAGTCGAGGACCGACTTCGGTGAAGACGTCGACATGACCGGTACCGCCATCGACCTCGTCCTCAAGACCGACACCTTCCCCCGCGGCTGACACGTGGCCCCCTTGCCTGGAGCCCGCTCCAAGGCGTTGGCTGGGGCCCCATGAGGTATACGCAGCTGGGACGCACGGGGCTCAGGGTCAGCCGGCTCACGCTCGGGACCATGAACTTCGGGCCGTTCACCAACGAACCCGACAGCCACTCACTCATGGACGCCGCGCTCGACGCGGGCGTCAACTACTTCGACACCGCCAACACCTACGGGCAGGGCGCCGGCAAGGGCCGCACCGAGGAGATCATCGGGACCTGGTTCACGCAGGGCGGCGAGCGGCGCGACAAGGTCGTGCTGGCCACCAAGGTGTACGGGCCCATGGGCCCCCAGGGCGAAGAGGTCTGGCCCAACCACGACCGGCTCTCCGCGCTGAACATCCGCCGCGCCGTCGAGGCGAGCCTGCGCCGCCTCCAGACGGACTACATCGACATCTACCAGTTCCACCACATCGACCGGAACACCCCGTTCGAGGAGATCTGGCAGGCCGTCGACGTACTCGTCCAGCAGGGCAAGATCCTCTACGCGGGGTCGAGCAACTTCCCCGGCTACAAGATCGCCCAGGCCAACGAGACCGCCGCCCGGCGCGGCAGTCTCGGCCTGGTCAGCGAGCAGTGCCTGTACAACCTCGCCGCGCGCAGGGCCGAGGAGGAGGTCATCCCGGCGTCGCGGGAGTACGGGCTCGGCGTCATCCCCTGGTCACCGCTGCACGGCGGCCTGCTCGGCGGCGTCCTGAAGAAGGAGAGCACCGAGGGCACCCGGCGCACCGGCGGCCGTGCCGCGGCCGAGCTGGCCAGGCCGGAGGTCCGCGCGCAGGTCCAGGCGTACGAGGACCTGCTCGACAAGCACGGCCTCGAACCGGGCGAGGTCGCGCTCGCCTGGCTGCTCACGCGGCCCGGCGTCACCGGACCGATCGTCGGCCCGCGCACCACCGACCAGCTCGCCTCCGCGCTGCGCGCCGTCGAGCTGGAACTGCCGCGGGAGCTGCTCGACGCGCTGGACGAGATCTTCCCGGGGCCGGGGCCCTCGCCGGAGTCCTTCGCCTGGTAGTCCCGGACCGCCGACGAGGTGCGTCAGCCGAGGTATGGGCGTCGCGTGGCGTCAGCCGCGGTGCGGGCGTCGCTCGGCGTCAGCCGCCCGCCGCGGCCGCCACCGCCACCACGACGAACATCAGCACGAGCACACCGGCCATGATCCGGTTCCTGGTCTTGGGGTCCACACCGTCGAGGTTATCCGGCCGCGCCCGGCTCCCGGGAGCCGCCTCCCCGCGAGGCGGTCCCGCCCCCGAGCGGCCAACGCCCCAGGGCCTCGTACCGGGGCCGCTCCCCCGGCACCCCACTCCTCGGCAGCTCGCTGCGGACCAGCGTCAGCTCCCGTACGGTCCAGGGGGCGCCCCGGAAGCCGTCGAGCGCGTCGGCGTACGGGCCGAGCCCCGTCCCGCCCCGGCCGCGCGCCAGCGTCAGGTGCGGGCGGTAGGCCCGGTGCTCCTCCACCGCCAGGCCCGCCCTGCGCGCCGCGGCCTCCGTGCGGCGGGCGAGGAGCCGCAGCTCGGGGACGCCTCCTGCCGCGCCCGCCCACAGCGCACGGTCGCCGAAGTGACCGCCGCCGCGCAGGGCCAGGGAGAAGGGCGGCGTGCGGTGCGCGGCACGTTCGAGGCGGGCGGTGAGGCCGGGGACGGCCGCCCCGTCCACCTCCCCCAGGAACGCCAGCGTGAAGTGCCAGCTCTCGCGGGCCGTCCACCGCAGTTCCCCGGAGCCCGGCAGCTCACGCAGCGAGGCGACCGCGGAGGCCAGTTCGGCGGCCACGGCTTCCGGCGGAACGACCGCGACGAAGAGTCTCATGCGGGAAATTCTCCCTGGCCCCCTGCCGCGCGCGCCGCCTAACCTCCGTCCATGAACGACACGAGACCGCCGTCCATGAACGACACGAGACCCCCGGCCGGGAGCGAGCCGAGATCTCCGGCCGCGCACGGCACGGGCACCGAACCGCTGAGGATCAGGCCCGGCACCGCCGACGACGCCCCCGCCGTTCTCGGCCTCTTCGACCGGGCCGTGGAGTGGCTCGTCGCGCGGGGTCGTACGGGGCAGTGGGGCACGAAGCCCTGGTCGGAGAACCCGAAGGCCGTGGCGCTCGTCGAGCGGTACCTGACCTCGGGCGAACCCTGGGTCGCGGAGATCGGCGGCGTGGTGGCGGGCACGGTCACGCTCACCGACGGGCCGGGAGCGAACATCCCCGAGGCCGGCGAGCCCGAGCGCTACGTCCACCTGCTCGTCGCCGACCACCGGTTCGCGGGCCGCGGCGTGGGCCGCGCCCTGCTCGCGCACACCGCCGACGAGACCCGGCGGCAGGGGATGCCGCTGCTCCGGGTCGACTGCTACGCGGGCGGCCACCGCAAGCTCGTCGCGTACTACGAGAGCAACGGCTTCACCGCCACCGAGTCCTTCACAGGACCCGACGGCAGCTGGCCCGGCCAGATCCTGGAGATGCGGGTCTGACCGGGGCACCCCGGGCTCTCACGCCGCGGCGGCCAGCTCCCGCTCCCGCGGAACGAACTGCACGTGCTGCCGGCCGCGGCGCAGGTCCACCTTGAGGCGCAGGTTGGCGGCGCGCGCCAGCATCAGGCCCACGCCGGCCGCGGCGAGCGCGCAGACCAGGCCGCCGGCGGCCATGCTGATCCGGACGCCGTAGGCGTCGGCGAGCCAGCCGAAGAGCGGGCCGCCGAGCGGTGTGCCGCCGGTGAAGACCATCATGAACAGCGACATCACGCGGCCCCGCATCTCGGGGTCGGTGGCCATCTGGACCGAGGAGTTGGCGGTGACGTTCACCGTCAGGCCCAGGATGCCGATCGGGACGATCAGCGCCACGAACATCCACAGCTCGGGCGCGAACGCGGCCACGATCTGCAGCACGCCGAAGGCGATGGCCGCCCCGGCGAGCAGGCGGAGGCGCGAGGTGCCGCGCCGGGCCGCGAGCAGCGCGCCGGCGAGGGAGCCGATGGCCATCAGGGTGTTGAAGATGCCGTACATCCCCACGCCGCCGTGGAAGATGTCGTCCGCGAAGGCGCTCAGCCAGATCGGGAAGTTGAAGCCGAAGGTGCCGATGAAGCCGACGAGGACGATCGGCCAGATCAGCTCGGGGTGCTTGGAGACGTAGTTCAGGCCCTCCCGCAGCTGTCCCTTGCCGCGCGGCGCGCGCGGGGTGGGGTGCAGTTCGGCGGTGCGCATGAGGAGCAGACCGGTGAGCGGGGCGAGGAAGGAGAGGCCGTTGGCGAGGAAGGCCCAGCCGGGGCCGACGGCGGCGGTCAGGGCGCTCGCCACGGCGGGGCCGATGAGCCGCGCCGACTGGAAGTTCGCCGAGTTCAGCGAGACGGCGTTGCGGACCTGGTCGGGACCCACCATCTCGGACACGAAGGACTGCCGCGTCGGGTTGTCGACGACGGTGACGAGGCCGGTGAAGAAGGCCGCGAGGTAGACGTGCCAGACCTGGACGTGGCCCGTGAGCGTGAGCGCGGCGAGGAAGAGCCCGCTGATGCTCATGGCGCCCTGGGTGCAGAAGAGCAGGCTCCGCTTGGCGAAGCGGTCGGCGATCACACCGCCGTACAGGCCGAAGAGCAGCATCGGCAGGAACTGCATGGCCGTGGTGATGCCGACGGCCGCGGACGATCCGGTGAGGCTCAGGACCAGCCAGTCCTGGGTGATGCGGGCCATCCAGGTGCCGGTGTTGGACACGACGGCGCCGGTGGCGAAGAGCCGGTAGTTGCGGATCTTCAGCGAGCTGAACATCGACGACTTGGCGGGGCGGACGGTCTTGTCGAGGGTGGTCGGTGCGGGGGCGGAGTCTGCTCCGGATCCCGTACTCAAAGTGGGTTCGCCTCCTTGGCGTACGACGGTGCCGCGCGGTCTGCGGCGCACCGGGTCCTCGCGGGCCCGGTGGACCGGCGGCTCACCGGGCGGGCCGGTGGTTCACGGGCGGTGGCTCACAGGTGCGCGAGCTTCTCCAGGACGGGGGCGGCGGCACGCAGGCGCGCCCACTCGTCCTCGTCCAGGTGCTCGGTGAGGGCCGCCAGCCAGGCGTTGCGCTTGCGGCGGCTCTCTTCGAGCATGGCCTCGGCGGTCTCCGTCTGGGTGACCACCTTCTGGCGGCGGTCCTCGGGGTGCGGTTCGAGACGGACCAGGCCCTTGGCTTCGAGCAGCGCCACGATGCGGGTCATCGACGGCGGCTGTACGTGCTCCTTGCGGGCGAGCTCGCCCGGGGTGGCACTGCCGCAGCGGGCGAGGGTGCCGAGCACCGACATCTCGGTGGGGCTCAGCGACTCGTCGACGCGCTGGTGCTTGAGTCGACGGGACAGGCGCATCACGGCGGAGCGCAGGGCGTTCACGGCGGCGGCGTCGTCACCATGGGTTAGGTCCGGCATGTTTGTTAGCGTAACTCATTACCCAAGCTAAGTACCACTCGGTTCCCAGTGAGGAGCACACGAAACCGCTCCTTCACCCGAACGAGTGAGGTGGACGCTAAAAGTGACGCAGAACACGCCGGCCGCCGTGAACGCTGTCCTGCATGGCATCCACGGTGCTCAGCGTGCGCATGGACAGCGATCTGCACGACCGGCTCCGCGAACACGCGGCGAAACGCGGAATGAGCGTCCAGGACTATGTGGTCCGGACGCTCATTCGGGACGACTTCGACGAACGCTTCGCGACGTCCGTCGAGGAGACCGAGAGGTTCTACGGGGCCGTCTGACACCCGGGGGCGGGCGTGCGGGCGACTAGGTCAGGTTCAGCGCCGGCATCAGGTAGTAGAAGGCGAAGACCGCCGACACCGCGTACATCGCCACCGGCACCTCGCGTGCGCGTCCGGCCGCGAGCCGCAGCACGGTGAAGGTGATGAAGCCCATGCCGATGCCGTTGGTGATGGAGTACGTGAACGGCATCATCAGCATCGTCACGAACGCGGGGACGGCGATCGTGTAGTCCGCCCAGTCGATCTCCCGGATGGACCCGGACAGGATCAGGAAGCCGACCGCGAGCAGCGCGGGCGTGGCCGCCTGGGACGGGACCATCGTGGCGAGCGGGGTGAGGAAGAGCGCCACGGCGAAGAGCCCGCCGGTGACGACGTTCGCGAAGCCCGTGCGCGCGCCCTCGCCGACGCCCGCCGTGGACTCCACGAAGCAGGTGGTGGCGGAGGCCGAGGAGGCGCCGCCCGCGGCGACGGCGATGCCGTCGACGAAGAGCACCTTGTTGATGCCGGGCATGTTGCCGTTGGCGTCGGTCAGCTTGGCCTCGTCGCCGATGCCCATGATCGTGCCCATGGCGTCGAAGAAGCACGAGAGCAGCACGGTGAAGACGAAGAGGACGCCGGTCAGGACGCCGACCTTCTCGAAGCCGCCGAAGAGGCTGATCTGGCCGACGAGCCCGAAGTCGGGCGTCGAGACGGGGTTGCCGGGCCACTCCGGGCTGGTCAGGCCCCACACCTCGGGCTTCAGCCCGGCGACCGAGTGGATGACCATCGCGACGACCGTCATGACGACGATGCTGAGGAGGATCGCGCCCGGCACCTTGCGCACGAGCAGCGCGAGGGTGAGCAGCACGCCGAGCACGAAGACCAGGACGGGCCAGCCGTTGAGGTGGCCGTCGCCGCCGAGCTGGAGCGGGACCGTGGTCTGCGCGGCGTCCGGCATGCGCGAGACGAAGCCGGAGTCGACGAGGCCGATCATCATGATGAAGAGGCCGATGCCGATCGCGATGCCCTTGCGCAGGCCGAGCGGTACGGCGCTCATCACGCGCTCCCGCAGGCCGGTCGCGACGAGCAGCATCACGACGAAGCCGGCGAGGACGACCATGCCCATGGCGTCGGGCCAGGACATGCGCGGGGCGAGCTGCAGGGCGACGACGGTGTTGACGCCGAGGCCCGCGGCGAGCGCGATGGGGACGTTGCCGATGACACCCATGAGCAGGGTGGTGAAGGCGGCGGTGAGGACGGTCGCGGTGACCAGCTGCTTGTTGTCCAGCTGGTGCCCGTACATGTCCTTGGCGCCGCCCAGGATGATCGGGTTCAGCACGACGATGTAGGCCATCGCGAAGAAGGTGGCGAAGCCGCCGCGAACTTCCCTGGCCAGGGTCGAGCCGCGCTCCGAGATCTTGAAGAAGGCGTCGAGGCCGTTGTGCGGGGCTTTCGGCGGCTCTTTGCGGGCATCGACCGGGGCGCTGGCCGAGGAAGACATGGGGAACCTCATGACCTGTGATGAAGTGAAGAAGGGTGTGCCGAGCTTGAAGGAACTCGAACCTTCAGTACATTCGTACGAAAGCAATCGGCCATTAATGAGCCGTTTCAGTATGAATACATGAAGCCGAAATCGCTATCTCCGCGCGTAGACCCTTGCGTGGCAACGGGTGTACGGGGCTGGGGCCCCGCCTCGTAAGGTGTACGCATGGCGAAGTGGACCCCTAAGCACGAGGCGCCGGAGCCCCTTGAGGGCCCCGTGGTCGCCACCATCACGGGCGGCACGATCCTCTGGTTCGTCCTCTTCCTGGCGCAGCTCCCCTTCTACGGCTGGTTCGACGACCGCGACGCCACCTGGTGGGTGTGGACCTGCCTGGCCGGCGGCGGCCTCGGCCTCATCGGCATCTGGTACGTCCGCGGACGCGACGCCGCGATCAAGCGGGCGAAGACCGCCCGGCCCCGGTAGTCCGTACGACCACGGGGGACGGGAGAGGGCCGCGCGGGTCCTACCGTGGTCGGATCTTTCCGGCACTCGGGGGGTGAACGCCCACGGCGGCACTTACCGTCGAAGGCATGACGCATATCGACGCGGGCGCCGAGCTCGACCCCGTCCACCCGGTGCCTCCCCCGGTGAGCCGGGCCACCGGCCTGACCGCCGCCGAGGTCGCCGAACGGGTCGAGCGCGGCGAGGTCAACGACGTACCGGTACGCAGCTCCCGCTCCCTCGGCGAGATCATCCGGGCCAACGTCTTCACCCGCTTCAACGCGATCATCGGTGTGCTCTGGGTGATCATGCTCTTCGTGGCGCCCATCCAGGACAGCCTCTTCGGCTTCGTGATCGTCGCCAACACCGCCATCGGCATCATCCAGGAGTGGCGCGCCAAGAAGACCCTGGACAGTCTCGCGGTCCTCGGCGAGGCCAAGCCGACCGTGCGGCGCGACGGCCGGGCGACGGAGGTCTCCACCTCCGAGATCGTCCTCGGCGACCTGGTGGAGCTGGGCCCCGGCGACAAGATCATGGTCGACGGCGAGACCGTCGAGGCCGACAGCCTGGAGGTCGACGAATCACTCCTGACCGGCGAGGCCGACCCGGTCGTCAAGAAGCCGGGCGACAAGATGATGTCCGGTTCGTTCGTCGTCGCGGGCGGCGGCGCCTTCACCGCCACCAAGGTCGGCCGCGAGGCGTACGCGGCACAGCTCGCCGAGGAGGCGTCCCGCTTCACCCTCGTCCACTCCGAGCTGCGCTCCGGCATCTCCACGATCCTCAAGTACGTGACGTGGCTGATGGTGCCGACCTCCATCGGCCTCGTCATCTCCCAGCTCGTCGTCAAGAACGACGACTTCAGCGAGTCCGTCGCCTACACCGTCGGCGGCATCGTCCCGATGATCCCCGAGGGCCTGGTCCTGCTGACCTCCGTGGCCTTCGCGATCGGCGTCATCCGGCTCGGCAGGAAGCAGTGCCTCGTCCAGGAGCTCCCGGCGATCGAGGGCCTGGCCCGCGTCGACACCGTCTGCCTGGACAAGACCGGCACCCTCACCGAGGGCGGCATGGACGTCACCGAGCTGCGCCCGCTGAACGACGCCGACGAGAACCACATACGGGAGGTCCTCGGCGCGCTCGGCGAGTCCGACCCCCGGCCGAACGCCTCGCTCCAGGCCATCCTCGACGCCTACGCGGCACGCGCGGACTGGCGCTGCACGCAGTCCATGCCGTTCTCCTCCGCCCGCAAGTACAGCGGCGCCGCGTTCAGCGAGGGCGACGGCTCCACCTCCGTCTGGCTCCTCGGCGCGCCCGACGTCCTGCTGCCCGAGGACGACCCCGTCCTCACCGAGGTCGAGGAGCTCAACGAGCAGGGCCTGCGCGTGCTGCTCCTCGCCCGCGCCTCCGGTGGCCTCGACGACTCCGACGTCGCCGCGGGGGCGCACGCCACCGCGCTCGTCGTCCTGGAGCAGCGGCTGCGCCCGGACGCCGCCGACACCCTGCGCTACTTCGAGGAGCAGGACGTCCGCGCCAAGGTCATCTCCGGCGACAACGCCGTCTCGGTGGGCGCGGTCGCCGCCAAGCTCGGGCTGCCGGGCGCCGAGAACACCGTGGACGCCCGCAAGCTGCCCGCCGAGCGCGACGACATGGCGGAGGCCCTGGACGGCCACGCCGTCTTCGGCCGCGTCACCCCGCAGCAGAAGCGCGACATGGTGGGCGCCCTCCAGTCGCGCGGCCACACCGTCGCGATGACGGGCGACGGCGTCAACGACGTCCTCGCCCTGAAGGACGCCGACATCGGCGTCTCGATGGGCTCGGGCTCGGAGGCCACGCGGGCGGTCGCCCAGATCGTGCTCCTGAACAACAGCTTCGCGACACTGCCCTCCGTCGTCGCCGAGGGTCGCCGCGTCATCGGCAACATCACGCGCGTCGCCACGCTGTTCCTGGTCAAGACCGTCTACTCGGTGATCATCGCGCTGCTCGTGGTCTGCGCGCAGGTGGAGTACATCTTCCTGCCCCGCCACCTGACGCTCCTGTCGACCCTCACGATCGGCGTCCCGGCCTTCTTCCTCGCCCTCGCCCCGAACAAGGAGCGGGCGAAGCCGCACTTCGTGCGCAGGGTCATGCGGTACGCGATCCCGGGCGGCGTCATCGCGGGCATCGCCACCTTCGTGACGTACCTGCTCGCCATGCACCACTACGAGGGCGCGGGCGCGCGGGAAGCCGAGACCAGCGCGGCCACCCTGGCGCTGTTCCTGATCGCCATGTGGGTGCTCGCGATCATCGCCCGCCCCTACACGTGGTGGCGGCTCGGCCTGATCGGCGCGATGGGTCTCGGCTTCCTGCTCGTGCTGACCGTGCCCTGGCTCCAGGAGTTCTTCCAGCTGAAGCTGGTGGGCACGGTGATGCCGTGGGCGGCGGTCGCGATCGCGGCGGTGGCCTCACTGGCCGTCGAGGTCATCTACCGCTGGGTGGACCGCCGCGTGCCGGCGTAGCCGGTCCCGCGGGGCTGCTACTGGACGTCGACGAAGTCGCTCTTCGACGTCACGGACGGGGTGGTGGAGGTGCCCGCGAAGACGTAGCGGAAGTAGCCGTCGGCGGACGCCTTCACCGTGGTCTTCAGGTTGCCCTTGGAGTCGGACTTCACGGTCTTCAGGGTGGTGTAGCTGCTGGCACCCTTCTTCTTGTACTGGAGCTTCACGTCCTGCTGGGTGTAGCCCGCGTACTTCGAGGTGTACCAGTTGGCGCGGGTCAGCGCGCCGGACACGGTGAGGGTCTTGCCCTTCTTGATGGGCTCGGGGGAGGCGTTGGTGGTGAGGCGGGCGTAGCGCTGGATGCGGGCGTTGGAGGAGAAGTTGTCCTCCTGGTAGTAGTCGCCGTCGTTGCCGATCGCGGAGACCGCGACCTTCCACTTGCCGGCCAGGACGTTGTCGTAGAGGTCGAGCTTCGGGTCGACGACGACGGAGACCGTGCAGGTGGCGGTGGTCGTGTTCACGGTCGTGCACGTCTCGTCGGGGTCCTCCGAGAAGAGGAGGCCGTCGATGTCGTTGTCGATGTCGCTGCCGTGCCAGAGGAAGGCGTCGCCCTGGTAGATGCCCTCCGCGTCGGTCGCGGTGATGGCGATGTCGAACTTCACCTTGTTGGTGGTGCCGACGACGATGTCCTTGCCCTTGTTGACGACGACCTTCGTGATCTTCGTGTCGCCTTCGGATTCGTCGGCCGCCGCCTTGGCGATGGCGGTCTCGCGCTGCGTCAGGTTCGGACCGTCGGCCGCCTGCGCGGCCGGGACGGCGAGTGCGGAAAGGGCCAGGGTGCCGGACAGTGCGGCCACGGTGGCACGAATACGCATGTGTTTCCCCAGGTGGAGAAGGGGCTCCCCGCGGTGCGTGACGCCTTCACGCGGGAGCCCGGTGATCTAGGAGTCTGTTGACTCGCAAGATCAGACTCGCGATGCGCGTCAGTGGTTGTATGAAGAGTTAAGAAAATGTGCCCGGCTTGTGGAGGCCGAAGTTCCGCCCCGGTGGACGGGGGGCGGAACCCGTCGGAAGCGCCCCCGCGTCAGTCGAACCAGCGGTCCCGTGCCAACTCCGCCGTCCGCGAGGGATCTTCGAGCAGCGCCGCCACCTCGAAGCGGCGCGGCCACTGGCCCGCGGCCCAGGCGAGCCCCGCGGCGACGCCCTCCAGGGTGGCCGCGTGGACGGTGCCGTCGGGGGTGCGGCGCCAGTCGAGGTCGACGCCGCCCGCGGTCAGCTCCTCGTACTCGGTGTACGTCTTCGGGGTCGCGGGGCCCAGCAGGGTCCGTACCGGCGCGGGCACCTCGTGCTCGGTGCCCTCGCCCACGGGCTCCACGGCCGCCGTCTCGCTCAGGCGGCGCACCTGGAACAGCTCCGCGAGGTCCGCGGCCCTGCGGGGCGTCACGGGCAGCAGCGGTACGCCGGCGGCGAGCGGCAGCAGGTCGGGGGCGTCGGCGACCACCGCGTCCGCCGCGTCGACCACCACGACCTCGCCGTCCACCACCGCGCGCAGCTCGTCGGGGAGCGTCACCTGCTCGGGGTCCAGGTCCGCCAGGGCCCCGTACAGGGCGTGCAGCTGACCGGCGGTGACGGGGCGGTCGGGGTCCGCGAGCCGGTCGAGGAGTTCGGCGGCGCCGCCCGGCTCGTCCAGGAGGGCGGCCACGGACGTACGGACGCCGAGCGCCCGCAGCACCTGCTCGTCGCCGAAGCCGGTGGCGTCCGCCGCGTCGTACAGGCCCGCGAGGAGCGGATCACCGCCCTCCGCGCGCAGTCCCGCGGGCCTGCGGCCGTCGAGGACGGGATGCCCGCGCAGCCACCAGGCCGTGTACGAGCGGACGGTCTCCGTCGTCCCGTCCGGCAGCAGCACCCGCAGCGGCTGCGTCAGGGCGTCCCGCAGCGGCGGCTGCGAGAGCATCGCGAGGGCCTGCGGCCAGCGGTCGTCGTCGACGAGGTCGAGGTCGCGTACGGCGACGATCTCGGTGGCGACGGGCGGTACGGGCGTGTCGGGGAGCCGGTCGAGCACGTCCTCGCACCACACGTCGACGGCGTCGAGGAGTCCGGCGTCGTCGGGCTCGGGGAAGTCGCTGTCGCGGGGTTCGAGTTCGTCCGGGTCGAGGACGACGTCGCCGGCCCGCACCAGCGCGAACGTGGCGAGCACCCCGCAGCCGGTCAGCGGCTGCTCACCCCAGCGCTCGGCGGTCTCCGCGTCCACGAGGCCGAGTTCGTCCTCGCGCATGACCTGCGCGAAGGCGCTGCCGGGCAGGACGAGTTCACCCGCGGGGGCGAGTTCGCCGTCCTCGTCGGGCAGGGCGAGGGCGGCGAGCCACGGCTCGTCGCCCGGCGCGAGGTGCGCGTCCCGCACCAGGGTGAGCACGACCTCCGCCAGCTCCTCCGCGTCCAGGGCCTCCTCGTCCCACGTGTCGTCGTCGAGGGAGGCGGCCACCGCCGCGCGCACCTGCGGGGTCGTCAGGACCGCGCGGGGCGTGGCGGGCAGGGCGCCCAGCTTCTCCAGGAGCGGGTGGACGGCGTCCGGGTGCGCGACCTTCAGGCCGAGCCTGGCCAGCGGCGCCTGGTCGCGCTCATCGCCGGGGGTGGGCAGCAGGACCTGCCGGGGGCCGATCGTCGTCCGGTTGTCGGCCAGCGGCACGGGCAGGCCCGAGAGGCGCTCCGGGTCGACACCGGCCAGGGTATCGTACAGCCGCCGCCACCAGCCGGGCTCCCGCTCAAGACCGGCGAGGCGGTCGACCGCCTCGGTCAGCGGGACCCTGGCGACCCCGAGGGTGCGCAGCTCGGCCCGGCGCTCCAGCCCTGCGGGCAGCAGGCTGGGCAGCACCTCGGCGAGTACGCGTACGGTGTCGGCGCCCGCGCCCTCCACGACCTCCGCGTCACGCGGGCGCAGGGCCTCGGGCAGCTCGTCGTCGTCACCGCGGGGCAGGGCGGGCGGCAGGAAGGCGGTACGCGGCAGCCGCTCCAGGATGCCCTGGCGCAGCGCGCCGTCCAGCTCGCTCCTGCCGAGCGGCCCCGGCACCAGGGAGATGACGCCCTCGCCCACGGGCCGCCAGTCGGCGAGCAGCTCCGCGTACGCGTCCGCCGCGCGCTGCACGAGGAAGTCGGTGAGGGGGCCGGGGGCGGCGTGGCGCCGGGCGGTGTCCAGCGGGAACGAGGCGATGAGCAGGGCCGGTACGCCCAGCGGCTCGTCGCTCGGCGTCGGGGCGTGCACGACCGGCGTGGAGCGGGGGCGCTCGGGGGCGCCGTCGGCGTCGGTGGGGACCGCCCAGGTGACGGACCAGTGCGGGCGCAGCCGCTCCTCCACCGGACGGTCCTTCAGGAGGGCGCCGTCCAGGGGCCCCTGCCGGCTGACGGTGCGCCAGCGGGTCGTGCCCTCGCGGCTGTCCTCGACGACGGTGTACGGGGCCTCGGTGCGGCGGCGCAGGGTGCGCACCGTGCCGTCCGAGGTCTCCACGCGGACCTCGTCCAGGCCCGGCAGGGCGAGCAGCAGGGCGTCGTCGACGCCGTCGAGCAGCCGGGCCACGAGGTCCTCCGCGGCGGCGTCGCGCAGCGGCAGGATGACGACGGTGTCGTACCCCTCGGGCGCGGCGCCCTCGGCGGCCATCGGCAGCCGCAGCAGCGGTACGTGGCCGTCCCTGCGGCGGATCTCGTCGCCGAGTCCCGGGCTGAAGCGGGCGGTCTCCGCGGCCAGCGTCCGCGCCTCGGTGAGGGACCAGCGGACGCCGCCGGTCCGCCCGACGACGGCGGGCTCGTCGCTGACGGCGAGCACGGCGGCGAAGCCCACGCCGAAGCGGCCCACGGTGCTCTGCCGCCGCGCCTCGCTCTCCTCCTCCCGCTTGGCGGACGCGCGGAGGGTGGAGAGGGACTCGACGCCGGCGGCGTCCAGCGGGGCGCCGCTGTTGGCCGCGGCGAGGACTCCGTCACGGAGCGTCAGGGAGAGCCGTCCGGGGACGCCCGCGCGGGCCGCGGCGTCGGCGGCGTTCTGGGCCAGCTCGACGACGAGGCGGTCGCGGTAGCCGCCGAGGGCGAGGTCCTCCTCGGCGTTGGCGTCCTCGCGGAAGCGGGCGGGGGCGGCGGCCCAGGCGTCCAGGACTCCGCGGCGGAGGCGGGCGGTGCCGAAGGGGTCCGTTCCCTCGGCCGCCGGCCACACGTTCTTGCTCACGGTTCGTCCCTCTTCCTTCGCGGGTGCGGCCTGGGGGCCTGCCTCGGGGGGCTTGCCCTTCTGCGGGCGAACGGTACCGGTTCTCGCCGGGGGCGCTTGACCGTGCGGGGCGGTGGCCGGTCCCGCCGGGGGCGCTTGCCCGTGCGGGGCGGGCCCGGTCCCGCCGGGGGTGCTTGCCCGTGCGGGGCGGGCCGGGTCCCGGCGGGGGGCTTGCCCGTGCGGGGGCGGTGGCGGGTCCCGGCGGGGGCGCTTGCCCGTGCGGGGCGGGCCGGGTCCCGGCGGGGGGCTTGCCCGTGCGCGGGCGGTGGCGGGTCCCGGCGGGGGGCTTGCCCGTGCGGGGGCGGTGGCGGGTCCCGGCGGGGGCGCTTGCCCGTGCGGGGCGTGTCGGTCAGGGCCTTTCGCCGCTTCGCGGCGTGTTTCCCACCCACCCGCCCGTTGCTCGGCGCCAGGGCCCCCAGGAGACCCCAGCCCGGTGGAAAGGGCGGGCGGGTGGGGAAAACGCCGCGAAGCGGCGGCACGGCACGGCCGAGGCCGCAGGCCAGGTACAGGCACGCCCGAGGCACGCAACGCCGCGCAGCGGCGGCACGGGACGGTCAAGGCCGCAGGCCCGGTTCAGGCACGCCCGAGGCACGCAACGCCGCGCAGCGGCGGCACGGGACGGTCAAGGCCGCAGGCCAGGTACAGGCACCGCCGAGGCAAGACCCGCGGCCCCGGCCGAGGCCGCGGGACGAGCCGGGGGCCCGAGCCAGGACACGCCGCGCAGCGGCGGCACCTCGCCCCCGAAGCCCCGGGCCACCCGGGGACCGCTCAAGGCCCCGGGGCCCTCAGCTGTGGCCGAGGTCCTCCCCGGACCCGTCCGCGCCCACGGGGACCGAGCCGGAGTCCGCCGCGGGCCGCAGCGGCATCTCGTCGAGCCGCGTCTCGTCGAGGACCGGCGGCGCCGGCCGCGGCGGCTTCGGCATGACGGCGGCCTCGGAGTGCCCTCCGCAGCCGTACGACAGGGAGACCACGTGCCCGTCGGCGGGGCCGAACTCATTGGCACAGATACCGAACGCCTGTCCGAGCGAGCCGCCGATCGCCACCAGGAACCCGCAGCTCACACACGCCGCCGGCGCGGCCTGCGCCATCGCGGTCTTCGCGCCGTACCCCTCTTCCCAGCGGTCGGCGGCGACGTGCAGCCCGTACCGCGAGAGGACCCGCGCCCTGCGCATGCCCAGCTCGTCGGCGACGGCGGCGATGGAGCCGCGCGCGGGCGCCAACGGCTGCTCCGCGGGCGAACCCGCGGTGATCTCGGCGTCCTCCGCCTCGACCAGCTCCGCCATCTCGCCCGACACGATCGAGTTCGGCGGCGGCTCCTCCTCACCGGTGAAGCCGGGCTCCAGGCGGAGGTCCTCGGCGTCCGTCGGCAGCAGATCGCCCGGCCCCATGTCCCCGGGGCGCAGCCGCTCGCTCCACGGCACCCACTCGGGGGCCAGGAGCGCGTCGGGCCCCGGCAGCAGCACCGTCTCGTCGAGCGTGACGACCTTGGCCCGCGACGCGCGGGCCACCGTCACGGCCCAGCGCCAGCCCCGGTAGCCGAACTCCTTGCACTCGAAGAGGTGCGTGACGACGCGGTCGCCCTCGACGACGACCTCGACATGCTCACCGACCACACCGGGTGCGGCGGCCTCCTCGGCCGCCGCGCGCGCCAGGCCGACCGCTTCGGCGCAGAGGCGGTCGGGGGTACGCGGGGTGCGCGGGGTACGGCTTCGCGTTGTCGCTGCGCTCACAGGTATCGCTTCTCTCCTACGCCGTCTCACGAGTGCGCCACCCTTGTGCGGGGGTACGGACGGAGCGGCAAGGGCACCTCCGGGCTTTCGAGCACCGGGGGCGGGCCGCGTCGACGTCCGCGCCCGACGTCCCCGGGCGCACCTACGTCACCCATTCTGCGGGATGACCGAGAGGCGCGCGGCCGAGAACAACCGCCGCAGGCGCGTTACGCACGCTACCTTCTCCTGGCCCCTGGGCCTACACCGACGTACGCGACCGAGCACGAGCCGCTCCCCGGAAGACCCCTCCGGAAGCCCCGGCACCGGGGTCGGAACGCCTCCGCGGCCGGGCCTCCGAAGGGCCGGGCGCGCGGACCCGCCGCGGCTCACAGCCGTTGTCCGTACTAGTGGACCCCTTGAGGGGGCACTATGACGAGGTGGCCCCCACCAGGTCGACATCCGTAGCTGTCGTCTCGCCCGGACCGGCGAGGCGGACGGCGCGTGCGCTGGTCCGGGCCCTGCACCTGCCGTTCACCGGTACCGCGCGCGGCATCCGCAAGGCCACGCACGCCCACGGGGCGGGCGAGTCCGGACTCGGCAAGCTGATCGAACTGCACGCGGTGAACGGCGCGGGCGACGTCATGATCACCGTCGCGCTCGCCTCGACCGTCTTCTTCTCCGTGCCGACGGACGAGGCCCGCGGCCGTGTCGCGCTCTACCTCGCCATCACCATGGCGCCCTTCACCCTGCTCGCCCCCGTCATCGGCCCGCTCCTCGACCGGCTCCCGCACGGCCGCCGCGCCGCGATGGCCGGTTCCATGCTGGCCCGCGCGCTCCTCGCACTCGTCCTCTCGGGTGCCGTCGCCACGGGCAGCGTCGAGCTGTACCCGGCCGCGCTCGGCGTCCTCGTGGCGTCGAAGGCGTACGGCGTGGTGAGAAGCGCCGTGGTCCCCCGGCTGCTGCCACCCCGCTTCTCCCTGGTGAAGGCGAACTCCCGGGTGACCCTCGGGGGCCTCCTGGCCACCGCGGTGGCGGCCCCGGTCGGGGCGGGGCTCCACACGCTCGGGCCCCGCTGGCCGCTGTACGGCGCCTTCGTGCTCTTCGTGTCGGGGATGCTGCTCTCGTTCTCGCTGCCCCGCAAGGTCGACTCGGCCAAGGGCGAGAGCAAGGCGCTGCTCGCCGCCGACGAGGAGCACCTCCATCTGCATGCCCGCGCCGAGGCCGCCGCCGACACCGGCCGCAAGCGGCGCCTCGGGCTCCGTACGGTCGGCCCCGCCGTCACCCACGCCCTGGCCGCCAACGCGGCGCTGCGGTGCCTCTCGGGGTTCCTCATCTTCTTCCTGGCGTTCCTGCTGCGGCAGCATCCGCTCGCCGGGCAGAGCGCGGCCGTCTCGCTCGGGATGGTCGGCGTGGCGGCGGGCGCGGGCAACGCGCTCGGCACGGCGGTCGGCGCCTGGCTGAAGGCGCGGGCCCCCGAGATCATCATCGTGACCGTCGTGGCGGTGGTGCTCGGCGTGGCGATCACGTCGGCGGTGTTCTTCGGCGCGGTGGCCGTCGCCTGTCTCGGCGCGTGCGCGGGCTTCGCGCAGGCCCTGTCGAAGCTGTCCCTCGACGCGCTGCTCCAGCGCGACGTCCCCGAACTGGTCCGCACCTCGGCCTTCGCCCGCTCCGAGACGCTGCTCCAGGTCGCCTGGGTGATCGGCGGCGGCATCGGCATCGCGCTGCCGCTGATCGGCCCGCTCGGCCTGTCGGTGGCCGCGGCGATCGTCGCGGCCGGCTGGCTCTCGACCGTACGGGGCCTGCTGGCGGCGGCCAGGCGGGGCGGGCCGCGGCGCGTCCTGGCCTGAGCCGTGGCGCGGCACGCCCGTGACCCCCGCGTAGTGGGACCCCACGACGCGCCCGATAGCCTTCGCCCATGACCTCCCTGCTCCGCGGCGGAGCCGCGAATGTGAACAGCGCGGCGCGCCGCCGCCGCACCGTGGCCGCCCTTGGCGCCGTCTCCGCCGGACTCCTCGTGCTCTCGGCCTGTGACAAGCCGACGCCGCTCGCCACCGTGACGGTCGGCGGCGACTCGGTGAACTCGGAAGCCTCCTGCTACAACGACGGCAAGGAGCTCAAGCAGTCGCAGCTCAAGTCCTGCCTCCAGGACAAGGACGTGAAGTCCATCAAGGTCGACCCCGACGAGAAGGTCCGCTTCGGCGTCGACCCCGAGGTCGCCGAGAAGGGCTGGACGCTGCTGATGAACGGCCGTCCGCTGACCGAGGCCAGCAAGAAGACCTACGTGGTCATCCCGGGCAACGTCTTCTTCAACCAGCAGTACGGCGGCGGCGGCAAGAAGTCCACCGTCGGCATCCTCGAAGGCGGCGAGGGCGGCACGCAGAAGGCCACGGGCCTGTGGTCGTTCGAGTTCAAGAAGGACTCCTGACCCCCCACGGCGCCTCTCCCGGGGCCGCTGGGCGTGTCCTGGTCGCCACCGCCGTCCCCGTCGAACGGGACGCGGTGGCCGCCGCCCTGCCCGCGGGCGCCCGCGTCGACGTCGTCGCCGTCGGGGTGGGCCCCGGTGCCGCCGCCGCGGGCACGGCGACCGCGCTCGCCCGCGCGGAGGCCGCCGGGCGGCCCTACGGCCTCGTCGTCTCCGCGGGCATCGGCGGCGGTTTCCCGCCGGACGCGCCCGTCGGCTCCCTCGTCGTCGCGGACGCGGTCACGGTCGCCGATCTGGGCGCCGAGACCCCCGAGGGCTTCGCGCCCGTCACCGAGCTGGGTTTCGGCACCGTCACCCACCGTCCGCCGCCCTCCCTCGTACGGGGGCTCGCGGACGCCTGCGGTGCCGCGGCCGGCACCGTCCTCACCGTCTCCACGGTCACCGGCTCCGCCGAGCGCGCCGCCGAGCTGCGGCTGCGCCACCCGGACGCCCTGGCGGAGGCGATGGAGGGGTTCGGCGTCGCCGAGGCCGCCGCGCTGCACGGCGTGCCGGTGGCCGAGGTGCGCGCGGTCTCCAACCCGGTGGGCCCGCGCGACCGCGCCGCCTGGCGGATCGGTGAGGCCCTCGCCGCGCTCGGCGGGGCGTTCGGGAAGTTCACGCCGGTACTGGAGAGTTGGAACACGCATGACAGCCATGACCCCCGCGGACGACGCCGTGACTGACCCGCTGCGGATCGCGTACTCGCCCTGCCCGAACGACACGTTCGTCTTCGACGCCTGGGCGCACGGCCGGGTGCCGGGCGCGCCCGCGCTCGACGTGACGTTCGCGGACATCGACATCACCAACGGCGTCGCCGAGCGCGGCGCGGCCTCTCCCGGCTCCTCGGAGCTGGACGTCCTCAAGGTCAGCTACGCGGTCCTGCCCTACGTACTCGACGAGTACGCGCTGCTGCCCTGCGGCGGCGCGCTCGGCCGCGGGTGCGGGCCCCTGGTGCTCACGCGCGGGGCCGGTGTCGACCTGGCGGGGAAGACCGTCGCGGTGCCGAGCGAGAAGTCGACGGCGTACCTGCTGTTCCGGCTCTGGGCGGCGGACACGCTGTCCGGCGGCGTCGGCGAGATCGTGGTCATGCCGTTCGACGAGATCATGCCCGCGGTGCGCGACGGCGAGGTCGACGCGGGCCTCGTCATCCACGAGGCGCGCTTCACGTACCAGAACTACGGCCTGCACCGCCTCGCCGACATGGGCGAGCACTGGGAGGCCACGACGGGCCTGCCGATCCCGCTGGGCGCGATCATCGCCAGGCGCTCGCTCGGCCCGGACGTGCTCCGCTCCCTCGCCGAAGCGGCGCGCACCTCGGTCCGCATGGCCTGGGACGATCCCGAGGTCTCGCGTCCGTACGTGATGGAGCACGCGCAGGAGATGGACCCGGCCGTCGCCGACCAGCACATCGGGCTCTACGTGAACGAGTTCACCGCCGACCTCGGCGAGGACGGCTACGCGGCGGTGCGCGGGCTCCTCACGCGGGCCGCCGCGGAGGGGCTTGTTCCTGCCCTGCGGCCGGGGGCGCTGGCGTTCCCGTGAGCGCCCCTCCGGGGGCTCCGCCCCGGTCGCCATAACGGCTCCGCGAACGCCGGACGGGCCGCGCGTCGCACCCCGCGGCCCGTCCGACCCGACGCCTCACACGTCCAGCTGGTCCGCCACCGCCCGCAGCAGGCCCGCGATCTTCGCGCCCGACGCCTTGTCGGGGTAGCGGCCCTTCTCCAGCATCGGCGTGATGTTCTCCAGGAGCGTCGTCAGGTCCTGGACGATCGACGCCAGTTCGTCGGGCTTGCGGCGCTGCGCCGCCGCCACCGAGGGCGTCGGGTCGAGAATCGCCACGGACAGGGCCTGGTCGCCGCGCTGACCGGCGACGACTCCGAACTCCACGCGCTGTCCCGGCTTGAGTGTGTCGACGCCGGCGGGCAGTACGGAGGAGTGCACGAAGACGTCGCCGCCGTCGTCGCGGGAGAGAAAGCCGAAGCCCTTCTCGCTGTTGAACCACTTGACCTTGCCGGTAGGCACGTGAAGTCCTCGTCCTCGTACTCGTCGTACTTCGTCTATGCCGGTCCGCCCAGCCGGAAGCGGCCGGGCGAAAACGGCTCTGGATAGCACTACAGCGGGTCGCTCGACCCGCCGAACCCAAGACTATTGGTCCGGGGGCCGGTGACAAGACGTCCCCGGATTCTTCCTTCGCGCTGGGAACTACCCTGGTGGGGTGCGTGACAAAACCCAAGCGAATTCCGCCGGACCGGGCGATGGAATGGTCCGGACCGGAGCAGTCATCTTTTTCGTCGGCGCGGTGGCCACTCTGGTCACCGTGGCCCCGCTCTTCCTGGGCACCGACCCCTTTCCGCCGCTCGCTTACGCGGTCTGCATGCTGATGGGGGTCGGCTTCCTCGTGGCGGCGGCCGGCGTGCTGCGCGGCATCGCCGTGCAGCGACGCCAGGCGCGGTCCGCGGCTAGCTAGCGGCGGTGCCCGCGGTGTGGCCCTCGAACCACGCCGGGAACTCCGTCAGGTCGGCGAGGACCACGTCGGCGCCCGCCCCGCGCAGTTCCGCTGCGTCGCACGGCCCGGTCGTCACCGCCACGGAGAGCGCGCCCGCCGTACGCGCGCCGCGTACGTCGCCGGTGTGGTCGCCGACGTACACCGCCGCGTCGTGCTCGCGCAGCGCCACGGCCTTCGCCTCCGCCCAGAGCGAGCCGATGACCGCGTCGGCCTCGATGCCCAGGTGCGCCAGGTGGAGCTTGGCGTTCGGCTCGTGCTTGGCGGTCACGACGATCGCGCGTCCGCCGGCGGCCCTGACCGCGGCCACGGCCTCGCGGGCGCCGGGCATCGCGAGCGTCGGCGCGATGGCGTAGGTGGGGTACATCTCACGGTAGCGGTCGGCCGTCTCCGCGATCCTCTCCTCGGGGAACCAGTGCCGCAGCTCCTGCTCCAGCGGCGGGCCGAGCCGGGTGACGGCCAGATCGGCGTCGACGTACGTGCCGGTCTCGGCGGAGAGCGCCAGGAAGGCGGCCTTGATGCCGGGGCGGGAGTCGATCAGGGTCATGTCGAGGTCGAAGCCGACGGTCAGTGCGCGAGAAGTCATGCCCCCATTCTGCCGAGGGCGGGTGTCCGCGCGGTGGCCCAGGGGGCGCCCGTACGTACCCGGGGGGCGTCCCGCGTCAGGGGCGGCGGCGCTGGGAGCGCCACAGCAGGAACAGCGCCGAGGCGATGGCCGCGCCGCGCACCACCCACGGCCAGGTCTCGGCCACGGCGTCGCTCATGTGGCCGTCCCGGATCCGACCGCCCCAGCCGCGCTCGCTCCGCCCCCACAGCCAGGTGAGCCCGGCGGTCACCGCGAGCACCGGGATGCCGATGACCGCCGCCTTCACCTCGGCGCGGGACAGCCTGCGGGAGGCGTAGGCGATGAGCCAGCCGACGCCCAGGGCCAGCCAGTTGCCGATGACGGCGCCCACGACGAGCAGGACGGCGGCGGCGACCAGCAGCGGGTTGCTGAACCCTCCGGCGGCGGGCCGCAGCCGGAGGCGCCGGCCCCGGCGCCCGCCCGCCTCCACGGCCTCCTCGGTGGCCTCTTCGTCGAGTGCCGCTTCCGCGGGGGCCCCGGGGGCCTTGGCGAGGCGCGGGTGCGGCACGCCGGGGGCGTCGTCCGCGGCGGGCGGGGGTCTCAGTAGCTCGGGGACCTCCACTCCGCCGACGAAGCCGGGGACGCTGTCGGCGACGCCGAAGGGGCTGTCGTCGTGGCGCCACCAGTCGGGCTCGGAGCCGCTGGGCCCCAGTTCGTCGGTGCCCGCGAGGTGCGGCGGTGCGGCGTACGGGCCCGCCGTGTCCCCCGGCGGCTCCGCGGGCTCCGGGGGCCGCTCCGCCTTCCCCGGCCGCTCCGCCCGCTTGCGGGGCCTCGGCCGGGCGGTCCGCTGCGTGGGGACGGCCGCCGGGCCCGGCGGTGCCGCCGCGCCGCCGGTGGCGCCGCCCGCCGCCTCGACGATCTCTTCCGGGGTGCCTAGGCGGGCCAGGATGCGCCGGATGGCAGCGGGGCTCTCCACCACGGCCTTGGAGCGGCCGCGGTCGATCTGGTCCCGCAGCTCCGAGACCAGGCGCATGCGCGCGCCGGACGGCAACTGCCGCTGCTGGGCCAGGTCTCCGACCCTGCTCAGGTAGTCGTAGACCAGCTGATCACTCTCGATCCCCACGGCATTGACCGTACCGGTATTCCGGGCCCTTCGGGGCCGCCGGTGCACGGCGCGGCCCCGAGTGGTCCATCGGCTAGGGTCGCGCCGTGGAACCACGGAACGTGATCGCCCGCTCACTCACGGCACCCCCGGCGGCCCTCGCGTCCGCCGCGCTGCTGGCCGTCTCGCTCGGCGCCCTCGCCGCGCTCTGCGCCGTCCAGCACGTGCCGATGGCCGACACCCTGGTCTACCGGGCGGAGGGCGCGGCCGTCGCGGGCGGCGGCGACCTCTACGGGTTCACGGTCACCGAGTGGGAACTGCCCGCGACCTACCCGCCGTTCGCCGCGATCCTCTTCGTGCCGACCACGTGGCTCCCGACGGCCGCCCTGAAGGTCTGCTTCCTCGCCGGGAACGTGGCCCTGCTCGCACTCCTCGTACACCTCTCCTGCCGCCTCGCGCGCCTTCCGGCCCGCGCGCCCCTCGTCTGTGCCGCGACCGCGCTCGCACTCTGGCTCGAACCCGTCTTCCAGACGGTGCTGTTCGGCCAGATCAACCTCGCCCTCGCCTGCCTGGTCCTGTGGGACCTCACCCGGCCGCCGGGCGCCCTCGGCAAGGGCTTCGGGCTCGGGGTCGCCGCCGGGATCAAGCTGACCCCCGCGGTCCTCGTCGTGCATCTGCTGCTGCGGGGCCGCACCCGGGAAGCGGGGACCGCGGCCGGCGCCTTCGCGGGGACCGTGCTGCTCGGCGCGCTCGTCCTGCCGTCCGCCAGCGTCGAGTTCTTCACGCGGCGGCTGTACGAGACCGGGCGCGTCGGCAGGGCCTGGATCGTCGACAACCAGTCGCTCCAGGGGCTCGTCGCCCGGGCCCTGCACTCGCCCGGGCCGGGGCTCGCGTGGGCCGGTGCGGCGGCCCTGGCGGGCGCGGCCGGGCTGTGGGCGGCGCGGCGCGCCCGCCGGGAGGCCCACGGGCTGCTCGCGGCGGCGCTCACCGCCCTGCTCGTCTCCCCCATCAGCTGGTCCCACCACTGGGTGTGGTGCGTGCCGCTGCTCGCGCTGCTCGCCGCCGACGGCCGGGTGCGCCTGGCGGCGGCGGTGGCCGCGCTGTTCACGGCGCGCACCTTCTGGCTGCTGCCGCACCAGGGCGATCTCGACCTGCGGCTGCCCTGGTGGCAGCAGCCGCTCGCGTCTCCGTACGCGCTGCTCGCCCTCGGCCTGCTGCCGTACCTGGGCCGGTCCGGCGCCCGCTCGGGGGCGGGCGGCGAGGCGGTGCCGCCGCCGCGCACCGGCGGCGTACCGCGTGGGGCGGGCGGCCGTCAGCCGCCGGCGAGCAGTTCGTCCGCGTCGACGATCCGGTAGGCGTACCCCTGTTCGGCGAGGAACCGCTGGCGGTGCGCGGCGAAGTCCTGGTCGATGGTGTCGCGCGCCACGACGGAGTAGAAGCGGGCCTCGTGCCCGTCGGCCTTGGGCCGCAGGACGCGCCCGAGCCGCTGCGCCTCCTCCTGCCGCGACCCGAACGTGCCCGACACCTGGATGGCGACGGTGGCTTCCGGCAGGTCGATGGAGAAGTTGGCGACCTTGGACACGACGAGGACGGAGATCTCGCCCTGCCGGAAGGCGTCGAAGAGCTTCTCGCGCTGCGCGTTCGTCGTCTCCCCCTTGATGACGGGCGCGCCCAGGTGCTCGCCCAGCTCGTCGAGCTGGTCGATGTACTGCCCGATGACGAGGGTCTGCTCACCGGCGTGCCTCTTGACCAGCGCCTCCGTCACCTTCCGCTTGGTGGCGGTGGTGGCGCAGAAGCGGTACTTCTCCTCCGCCTCCGCGGTGGCGTACGCGAGCCGCTCGCCGTCGGTGAGGTTGACCCGCACCTCCACGCAGTCGGCGGGCGCGATGTAGCCCTGCGCCTCGATCTCCTTCCACGGGGCGTCGAACCGCTTGGGCCCGATCAGCGAGAAGACGTCCGACTCGCGCCCGTCCTCGCGCACGAGGGTCGCGGTCAGGCCGAGGCGGCGCCGCGCCTGGAGGTCGGCGGTGAACTTGAAGACCGGCGCGGGCAGCAGGTGCACCTCGTCGTAGATGACGAGGCCCCAGTCCCTGGAGTCGAAGAGCTCCAGATGCGGATAGATGCCCTTCCGCTTCGTCGTGAGCACCTGGTACGTGGCGATGGTGACGGGCCGGATCTCCTTCCGCGTCCCGCTGTACTCCCCGATCTCGTCCTCGGTCAGGGAGGTCCGCTTCACCAGTTCGTGCTTCCACTGGCGGGCGGAGACGGTGTTGGTGACGAGGATGAGGGTGGTCGCCTTGGCCTGCGCCATGGCCCCGGCGCCGACCAGCGTCTTCCCCGCCCCGCAGGGCAGCACGACGACGCCGCTGCCGCCGTGCCAGAACCCTTCGACGGCCTGCTGCTGGTAGGGCCGCAGGGACCAGCCCGCCTCGTCCAGGTCGATCTTGTGCGCCTCGCCGTCGACGTACCCGGCCAGGTCTTCGGCGGGCCAGCCCAGCTTCAGCAGCGTCTGCTTGATCTGGCCGCGCTCGGAGGGGTGCACGGCGACCGTGTCCGGGTCGAGCCGGGCGCCGACGAGCGGCTGGACCTTCTTGGACCGCAGGATCTCTTCGAGCACCGGGCGGTCGGTCGTGGTGAGCACGAGGCCGTGGACGGGGTGCTTGGAGAGGGTGAGCCGCCCGTACCGCGCCATGGTCTCGGCCACGTCGACGAGCAGCGCGTGCGGCACGGGGTAGCGGGAGAACTCCACGAGGGCGTCGACGACCTGCTCGGCGTCGTGCCCGGCGGCCCGCGCGTTCCACAGGCCGAGCGGGGTCACCCGGTACGTGTGGATGTGCTCGGGGGCGCGCTCCAGTTCGGCGAACGGCGCGATCGCCCGGCGGCACGCCTCGGCCTGCTCGTGGTCCACTTCCAGCAAGAGGGTCTTGTCCGACTGGACGATGAGGGGTCCGTTCACGCGAGCGCCCTTTCATGAGGCCAAACATCCAGTGTGCCGCATCGGCCCCGGCGAGGGGGCCGTCGCCGGGGCCGGACCGGTCGGGGCGGGGTCCGCGGGGGGTGGAAGCGCTAACGTGAGCCGGATGAGCATCGACGAGCCGCAGCCCACGGACAGTGCCGGCGCGAGTGCGACCGCACCGCCGCGCGCCGCGGAAACGCCCCGTTCCCTCGCCGAAGCGCTCCGCTCGCGCGGCGACGACGAGCTTGCCGCGCTGCTGCACGCCCGTCCCGACCTGCTCAACCCCGTCCCCACCGACCTCACCCAGCTCGCCACCCGGGCCGGGACGCGCGCCTCCGTGGTCCGCGCCCTTGAGCGGCTCGACCGCTTCGCGCAGCAGGTTGCGGAAGCGCTCGCCGTGGCCCCGGAGCCCGCGACGTACGGGCAGGTGCTCGCGCTCCTCGCGGGGGACGACGGCGACCCCGCCGTCGAGCCGGCCTTCCGGCGCGCCCTCGCCACCCTCCACGAGCAGGCCCTCGTCTGGGGGACCGACGAGCGGCTGCGCCTGGTGCGCACCGCCCGCGAACTGCTCGCGCCGGCCCCGCAGCACCCCTCGCCGACCGGGCTCGGGCCCACCGTCGCCGAGGCCACGGCGGGCATGTCGCCGACCCGTGTCCAGGAGATCGTCACGGCCGCCGGGCTGCCCACGACGCACGACCCGGTCTCCGCCGTGCGCTCGCTGACCGCCCTCTTCAGCGACCGGGAGCGCATGTCGGCCCTCCTCGACGAGGCGCCCGCCGAGTCCGTGGAGGTGCTGTCGCGGCTGGTCTGGGGCCCGCCGTACGGGCAGGTCACCGCCGATCCGGCCCGGCATCTGCGCTGGCTCATCGACCGGGGGCTGCTGCTCCCGACCGCGCCCGGCACGGTCGTCCTGCCCCGCGAGGCCGCGCTGCACCTGCGGGCGGGGCGCGCGCACCGCGTCCTCGTGCCCGAGCCGCCCGCGGTGGGGGTCGCGCGCGAACACCGTCCACAGGTTGTGGACGCGACGGCGGCCGGCCAGGCGTACACGGCGCTCGCCACCGTCGAGGAGCTGCTGAAGGACTGGGACGAGGGCGGCCCCGCGGTGCTGCGCGCGGGCGGGCTCAGCGTGCGCGACCTCAAGCGGACGGCCGTCGCCCTCGACCTGCCGGAGCCGCTGGCCGCGTTCTGGGTCGAACTGGCCTACGCGGCGGGGCTCCTGGCCTCCGACGGCGAGGCGGACGAGCGGTACGCGGCGACTCCCGCGTACGACGAGTGGCAGGAGCTCCCCCCGGCCGAGCGGTGGGCCGCCCTGGTCACCGCCTGGCTCGCGGCGACCCGCACCGCGGGGCTCATCGGCGGGCGCGACGGCAAGGACCGCACGCTCTCCGCGCTCGGCCCGCACCTGGACCGCTCGGTGGCCCCCGAGGTGCGCCGGCGGGTGCTCGCCCTGCTCGCCACGCTCCCCGAGGGCGCGGCGCCCGACCCCGACACCCTCCTGGCCCGCCTGCGCTGGGAACGCCCGACGGCCTCCCGCCGCCCCGCCGACACCGCGGAGCCCGAGGACCTCCGCTCGCGCATCGCCCGCTGGACGCTGAACGAGGCGGAGCTGCTGGGGATCACCGGGCGGGGGGCGCTCGCCACGCACGGGCGGGCGCTGCTCGGCGGCGCCGCCCACCAGGGCGCCGGGGACGGTGGTGCGACTGGTGCGGGTGGCGCTGCCGGGGGGCCGAATGCCGTGGGTGACGCCGGTGCGGCCGGCCCCGGCGAGCAGGCCGCGCTCGCCGCCGGGCTGCTCGCGCCGCTGCTTCCCGAGCCCCTCGGCCACGTGCTGCTCCAGGCGGACCTCACCGCCGTGGCGCCGGGGCCGCTGGAGCGGCCGCTCGCCGAGGCGTTGTCCGTGATCGCCGACGTGGAGTCGAAGGGCGGCGCGACCGTCTACCGGTTCACGCCCGGTTCCGTGCGGCGGGCGCTCGACGCCGGGCAGTCGGCCTCCGATCTGCACGCCTTCCTCGCCGCCCACTCCCGCACGCCGGTCCCGCAGCCGCTGGCGTATCTGATCGACGACGTGGCGCGCAGGCACGGGCACCTCCGTATCGGCGCCGCGTCGGCCTACGTGCGCTGCGACGACGAGGCGCTGCTCGACGAGATCCTGGCCGACAAGCGCTCCCAGGGCCTGCGGATGCGCCGCCTCGCGCCCACCGTGCTCGCCGCGCAGGCCGATCCGGGGACGCTGCTCGAAGGGCTGCGCGGCATGGGCTTCGCGCCCGCCGCCGAGTCCCCGGAGGGCGACGTCCTTGTCACCCGGGCCCACGCGCACCGCACCCCGCCCCGCTCGGCCCCCGAGCCGGTCCCCGAGGGGCCTCCGGTGCCCGACGCCACGCTGCTCGGCGCGGCGGTGCGGGCGATCCGCGCGGGCGACCTGGCGTCGACGGCCCCCCGGAAGGCGGCGCCCGCGGCCGAGGGCGAGCTGCCGCGCACGACGGCGGCCGAGACGCTGGCGACGATGCAGGCGGCGGTCCTGACGGGCGAGGCCGTGTGGATCGGCTACGTCAACGCCGAGGGCACCGCGAGCCAGCGGGTCATCGCCCCGGTCCGCGTGGAGGGCGGCTTCGTCACGGCCTACGACCACACGGCGGACGAGGTCCGCACGTACCCCCTGCACCGCGTCACGGGCGTGGCGGAACTGGCCGACGACTGAGGACCGGCGGCTGAGAGCCCGCGTCACCGCCCCGGCCGGCGGTGCGCCCGGAAAACCGTTGGCACCGTCCCGCGCCCCGCGCCTAAGATGCCCCCTTCCCCGGCCTCCCGCACGGAGCGCCGCCGCCCGGACGGAAACCGGGCGGCAGCAAGAGCCAGAGCCGACGGACCGCGGCGGCAGCAGCAGCGGCCCGCGCCACGACACCGCACGAACCGCCGGAGGCACCCCGTGCACGCGCACGACCAGACCGACCCCCTCGCCCGCGAGCGGGGTCACCTCGACGCGTCCCGTTCCGCCCTGCGTGCCATGCGCGCGGACGCCGAGGCCCTCGACATCCGCGACGTCACCGCGAACTGGGTGAACGCCGCGGTCCTCGAAAGACAGATCGACGACCGCATCAAGTCGCTCGCCGACCTCGCCCACACCCCCCTGTTCTTCGGCCGCCTCGACTACCTGCACGCCCCCGGCGCCGAACAGGCCGAGGGCGCCGAGGGCGAGCGGTTCTACATCGGCCGGCGGCACGTGCACGACGCCGACGGCGACCCGATGGTCATCGACTGGCGCGCGCCGGTCTCCCAGCCGTTCTACCGGGCCTCCAAGAAGGACCCGATGGACATCGCGCTGCGCCGCCGCTTCGGCTACACGGGCGGCGACCTCACCGCGTACGAGGACGAGCACCTCAGCGACGCCGACGAGGCCGAGCGGGCCAGCGCGCTGCTCCAGCGCGAGATCGAGCGGCCCCGCGTCGGCCCCATGCGGGACATCGTCGCGACGATCCAGCCCGAGCAGGACGGGATCGTACGGAGCGGTCTCGACGGGAGCGTGTGCGTGCAGGGCGGGCCGGGGACCGGCAAGACCGCCGTGGGCCTGCACCGCGTCGCCTACCTGCTCTACGCCCACCGCGAGCGGCTGGCGAGGACCGGGACGCTGGTCATCGGGCCCAACGCCTCCTTCCTGCACTACATCGAGCAGGTGCTGCCCGCCCTCGGCGAGCTGGAGGTCGGGCAGGCCACCGTCGACGGCCTCGTGGCGCACGTGGAGGTGCGGGGCGCGGACGACCCGGCGGCGGCCCTCGTCAAGGGCGACGCCCGCATGGCCGAGGTGCTCCGCAAGGCCCTGCGCTCGCACGTCACCCTCCCCACCGAGCCGGTCGTCGTGGTCCGCGGGTCGCGCCGCTGGCGCGTACCGGCGTACGAACTGGAGGAGATCGTCCGGGAGCTGCTGGCGCGCGACATCCGTTACGGGGCCGCGCGCGACGCCCTGCCGCAGCGCATCGCCCACGCCGTCCTGGTCCGCATGGAGCAGTCGGGCGAGGCCCCCGACGACCGCGTACAGGACGCCGTGGCGCGCAACGCGGCGGTGAAGGCCGCCGTCAAGGCCCTCTGGCCGCAGGTCGACCCGGCGAAGCTGGTCCTGCGGCTGCTGTCCGACGCGGAGTTCCTCGCCGCGCACGCCGAGGGTGTGCTGACCGAGGAGGAGCAGCGGACGATCCTGTGGGCCAGGCCCGCGAGGAGCGTGAAGTCGGTCAAGTGGTCGGCGGCGGACGCGGTCCTCGTCGACGAGGCCGCCGACCTCGTGTCGCGCACGCACTCCCTGGGCCACGTGGTGCTCGACGAGGCGCAGGACCTCTCCCCCATGCAGTACCGCGCGGTGGGCCGGCGCTGCACGACCGGATCGATGACCGTCCTGGGCGACCTCGCGCAGGGCACGACCCCGTGGGCGACGCGGAGCTGGGCGGAGGCGCTGCGCCACCTGGGCAAGGGCGACGCGGTGGTGGAGGAGCTGACGGCCGGTTTCCGCGTGCCGCGCGAGGTCATCGCGTACGCCTCGCGGCTGCTGCCCGACATCGCGCCCGGCCTCGCCGCGGTCGACTCGGTGCGCGAGTCGCCGGGTTCGCTGGTGGTGCGGCGTGCCGATGACGCCGGGGCCCTGGACGCGGCCTGCGTCGCCGCGTGCGAGGAGGCGCTGCGGCACGAGGGCTCGGTGGGCCTGATCGCGGCGGACTCCCGGGTGCCCGCGCTGGCGGAGGCGCTGAAGGCCGCGGGGGTCACGCCGCTGTCCCCCGGCGAGGAGACGACGCCGGACACCCGCCTCACCCTGGTGCCCGCCTCCCTCGCCAAGGGCCTGGAGTACGACTACGTGGTGCTCGACGAGCCCGCCGCCGTGGTCGGCGGCGAGCCCGACGGGCGGACGGGCCTGCGCCGGCTGTACGTGGCGCTCACGCGCGCGGTGTCGGGGCTGACGGTCGTGCACGCGGCGGACCTGCCGGCGCAGCTCTCATAGGCCCTGCCGCTTGCCGCCGTCCGCCGGGCCCGCGGCGGACGGCAGGTGCGTCACGAGGAGCACAAGGCCGGCCAGGGTCACGACGCGGGTCGCGGCGTCCAGGCCGTTCCAGTCCTCCGACTGCCACATGGCGAACCACTCGCCGCCGACGCCGATGAACCCGGCGCCGAACAGCAGCAGCACCATGAGCAGGCCGAGCGTGCCGAGGCGCCGGGCGCGCGGGTAGCCGGAGCGGCGGCGCAGGGCCCCGGCCCACAGGACCGTCGCGGCGAGGAGCACCAGCGCGGCGACGGTCTCCCAGACGATGATCGCGACGTACGCCGCGTCCTGGAGCCCGGTGGACGTCACCGCGCGCCACATCAGGTCGTCGTCCTTGAAGGTGGTGTCCATCGCCAGGACGTGGCGTACGAACTGCTGGTTGGTCCCGAAGTCGGTGATGTTCCCGAAGGCGACGAGCGCCATGTAGAGCGCGACGGTCCCGGTGAGCAGGGCCGCGGCGGCGGGCAGAGTGCGTTCGGACGGTGCGGTCGTCATCAGATTCCCTCCCTGTGGCCCCAGTTGTACCCCGCCGGGCCGGGAGGGCGCCCCGCCGGGGCCCTACGCGTCCACCGCGGCCCGCCAGTCCGCCACGGCCGACGCGGACACCGGCGCCCCCCACCCGGCGGGCCTGGCCGCGCCGCCGATGTGGAAGGCGTCCACCCCGGCCGCCTTCAGGGCGGGCAGGTGGTCGAGGCGGAGTCCGCCGCCGACCATGAGCCGCGGTTCGTAGCCGGGCTCGCCGCGGCGGGCCGCCTCGGCGAGCAGCGTGGGGAGGCCGTCGTCGACGCCGCCCGGGGACCCCGCGGTGAGGTACGCGTCGAGCCCCGGCAGGTCCGCGAGCTGCTTGCGGAGCGCGTCGCGGTCGGCGGCGCGGTCGATGGCCCGGTGGAAGGTCCAGCGGCAGCCGTCGAGGGCGTCCACCAGCGGCTCCACGGCCGTGAGGTCGGCGGCGCCCGCCTCGTCGAGGAAGCCGAGCACGAACTCGTCGGCACCCTCGCGGCGCAGCTCACCGGCCCTGCGGACCAGCTCGTCGATGTCTCCGGCGTCTCCGGCGGCGAACCCGTCGGCCAGGCGCAGCATGACGCGCAGCGAGATGTCGACCCGGGCGCGGATCGCGGCGAAGGTCTCCCGCGAGGGGGTGAGGCCGTCCGCGGCCATGTCGGTCACCAGCTCCAGGCGGTCCGCGCCTCCGTCCCGCGCGGCGGCGGCGTCCTCGGCGTCGAGGGCGATCACCTCCAGTACTGCACGCTCGCTCATAGGTGTCTCTTCCCTCTCATCACGATCGTTCGCGTTCCACCCGCGATTCGTCCCACAGGTCTAGTCCAATTGACAGCCTACGCGCAGAACACCCCGGCGCGAGGTGACTCCCTCGCAACCGGGGTGTTCCGCTCGGCCGCCGCGGCGGTTCAGGCGAGCGGCTCGAAGCCCCTCAGCCGCAGGCTGTTGCCGACCACGAAGACCGAGGAGAAGGCCATGGCCGCTCCGGCGATCATCGGGTTGAGCAGGCCGGACGCGGCGAGCGGCAGCGCGCCGACGTTGTAGGCGAAGGCCCAGAACAGGTTCGTCCTGATCGTGCCGAGGGTGCGGCGCGAGAGCCGTATCGCGTCCGCCGCCGCCCGCAGGTCCCCGCGTACGAGGGTCAGGTCGCCCGCCTCGATGGCGGCGTCCGTCCCCGTGCCCATGGCCAGGCCCAGATCGGCCTGGGCGAGGGCCGCGGCGTCGTTCACCCCGTCGCCGACCATGGCCACGCTGCGGCCCTCGGCCTGGAGCCGCTTGACCACGTCGACCTTCTCCTCCGGCATGACCTCGGCGATCACGTCCTCGGGGGCGATGCCGACCTCGGCGGCCACCGACGCCGCGACGGCCTTGTTGTCGCCGGTGAGGAGGATCGGGGTCAGGCCGAGGGCGCGGAGCCGCCGGATCGCCTCGGCGCTGGTGTCCTTCACCGCGTCGGCGACCTCAAGGACCGCCCGCGCCTCGCCGTCCCAGGCGACCGCGACGGCCGTGCGCCCGGCTTCCTCGGCGGCGTCCTTGGCCCGCTTCAGCTCGTCCGGCAGGTGGATCTCCCACTCGCCGAGCAGCCGCTCGCGGCCGACGAGGACCGCGTGGCCCTCCACGACGCCCTGCACCCCGAGCCCGGCGACGTTCGCGAAGTCCTCGGGGACCGGCAGCGGGCCCGCCTCGGCCACGGCACCGGCGGCGACGGCGCGCGCCACGGGGTGCTCCGAGGAGTGTTCGAGCGCGCCCGCGAGCCGCAGCGCCTCGGCGGCGGTGGTGCCGGGGGCGGTGTGCGTGGCGAGCAGGGTCATCGTGCCGGTGGTGACGGTGCCGGTCTTGTCCAGGACGATGGTGTCCACCTTGCGGGTGGACTCAAGGACCTCCGGGCCCTTGATCAGGATGCCGAGCTGGGCGCCGCGCCCGGTGCCGACCATGAGGGCGGTCGGGGTGGCGAGGCCCAGGGCGCACGGGCAGGCGATGATCAGCACGGCCACGGCCGCGGTGAAGGCGGCGGTGAGCCCGGCGCCGTTGCCGAGCCAGAAGCCGAGGGTGGCGAGCGCGAGGCCGATGACGACCGGCACGAACACCGCGGAGATCCGGTCGGCGAGGCGCTGGGCGGCGGCCTTGCCGTTCTGCGCGTCCTCCACGAGCCGCGCCATGCGGGCGAGCTGGGTGTCGGCCCCGACGCGGGTGGCCTCGACGACGAGGCGTCCGCCCGCGTTGAGCGTGGCCCCGGTGACCGCGTCGCCCGCGCCGGCCTCGACGGGCACGGACTCGCCGGTCAGCATGGAGGCGTCGACGGCCGACGTGCCCTCGACGACCCGCCCGTCGGTGGCGATCTTCTCGCCGGGCCGGACCAGGAAGCGGTCGCCGGTCTTGAGCTCGCCCACCGGCACGGTCTCCTCGCGCCCGCCGGCGCGCAGCACGGTGACGTCCTTGGCGCCGAGTTCGAGCAGCGCCTTGAGGGCGGCGCCCGCCTTGCGCTTGGAGCGGGCCTCGAAGTAGCGCCCGGCGAGGAGGAAGGCGGTGACGCCGGCGGCGGCCTCCAGGTAGATGTTCCCCGCGCCGTCGGTGCGCGCGATGGTCAGCTCGAAGGGGTGCGTCATGCCCGGCGTGCCCGCGGTGCCGAAGAACAGCGCCCACAGCGACCAGAGGAACGCCGCCGACGTGCCGACCGAGATCAGCGTGTCCATGGTGGCGGCGCCGTGCCGTGCGTTGGTGAAGGCCGCCTTGTGGAAGGGCCAGGCGGCGTACGTCACCACGGGCGCGGCCAGCGTCAGGGAGAGCCACTGCCAGTACTCGAACTGCCACGCCGGGACCATCGCCAGGGCGATGACGGGCACGGCGAGCACCACGGCGGTGACGAGGCGCTCGCGCAGCGTCCGCAGGTCGTCGCCGCCGCGCGGCCCGGCCCCGCCGTCGCCGGGTCCCGCGGCTTCGCCGCGTACGTCCCGCACGGGCGCGGGTTCCTCGGCCGTGTACCCGGTGGCCTCGACGGTGGCGATGAGATCGCCCACGGAGACGTCGGCGCCGCGGTAGCTGACCCTGGCCTTCTCGGTGGCGTAGTTGACCGTCGCCTCGACGCCGTCCATGCGGTTGAGCTTCTTCTCGATCCGCGCGGCGCAGGAGGCGCAGGTCATGCCACCGATGGCGAGTTCTACCTCTGCCGCCTCGGTGTGGCCGGGGGTGGTGGTGGACATGTCGCTGGCTCCTCATGAGGCTTCGCGGCTCGTTCCGGATACCCGGGCCGGGTACCCCTTACGAGATCCACGTTATACCCAGGGGGGGTACCTTGCGCAAGGGCGGTCCGGGGTTGACTTGGTACCCCCTGGGGGTATGGTCGTGACCGTGGACCGAGCGGGAGCGCCGCCGACGAACGCCAGGGAGCCGTCATGAACACCGGACTGAAGATCACCGCCTTCGCCACCGCCGTCGCCGCGACGTTCGGCGCGGCGTACGGAGTGGGCAGGGCCATCGACCCCGTCACGGACGAGAAGCCGGCCGCCGCCCCGCACGGGGACCACGGGGAGACCGCCAGGAAGGACGCCGCCGGGCACGGCGAGGGGGCCGACAGCGACCCCGGCGGCCTGCGGATCTCCGAGGGCGGCTACACCCTCGACCTGAGGACCACCCGCGTCCGGGCGGACCGGCAGGAAGAACTCCGCTTCGCCGTCGTCGACGACGCGACCGGGCGAAACGTCACCGCGTACAAGAAGGAGCACACCAAGGAGCTGCACCTCATCGTCGCCTCACGCGACCTGACCACCTACCGCCACCTGCACCCGCGGCGCGCGGCGGACGGCACCTGGTCGACCCGGGTCAGGCTCCCCGAGGCGGGCGGCCACCGCGTCTTCGCCGACTTCCGCCCCCGCGGCGAGAAGGAGGCCCTGACCCTCGGCGCCGACCTGGCGGTGGCGGGGAAGTCCGCCCCGAGGGAACTCCCGGCCCGGAGCGCCACGACCACCGTGGACGGCTACGACGTCACGCTGAAGGGCTCCCTGAAGCCCGGCGAGGCCCGCGACCTCACCCTGAGCGTGGCGAAGAACGGCAGGCCGGTGACCGACCTCCAGCCCTACCTCGGCGCCTACGGCCACCTGGTCGCCCTGCGCTCGGGCGACCTCGCCTACCTCCACGTCCACCCGAACGGCGAGCCCGGCGACGGCACGACGAAGCCGGGACCCGGCGTCTCCTTCACGACGACGGCACCGAGCGCGGGCACGTACCGCCTGTTCCTGGACTTCAAGCACGAGGGCGAGGTCCGCACGGCGGCGTTCACGGTGCGCGCGGGCGGCCACGGGGGCGGCGGGGCCGCGGAGGAGCACGCCGGGGAGGACACGGAGGGGAGCGGCGGCCACGGGCACTGAGGGCCCCCGGCCGGCGGGCCTCAGCCGAAGAGGACCAGCTCGCTCTCGCCCGCCCCGGCGAGTTCGTAGCGCGTGCCCGTGAGGGGGCGGCCCGCGCAGAGGCGGATCAGGGTCGGCGCGTCCCCGATGTAGCGGGCCGGGGGCCGCCGGCCGTCCGTGGTGCCGAGGGCCAGCGGCTCGTCGCGGCCGTCGATGTCGGCGTGGACCGCGAGGCCCGGCGTCGCCCTGGCGAACGCCCCCTTGCTGAACTGCGCGAGCAGCGGCAGCGCGTCCGCGAGCGTCGCACCCGCGTACGCGCCCGGCTTCCCCCATGCCTCCCGCACGTCGCCCGCGTGCACCCACTCGCCGAGCGCGACGCCGTCGAGCGTGCCCTTGGCCGCGGCGAGCACGGGCCCCGCCTCGGTGAGGCCGCGCTCCAGCTCGTCCACGACGCGGGCGTTCGTCCAGTCGGCACGCTCGGCGATGTCCCGCTCATTGCTCTCGGCGGAGAACACGCCCTCCTCGAAGCGGCCCTCCACCACCCGCATCAGCGCGGACCCGCAGTGCGCGACCACATGCCGCACGGTCCAGCCGGGACAGCAGGTGCGGATCGCGTACGCGTCGTCGGGCGCGTCCCTCAACAGCGGTATCAGGGCGTCGCGTTCGGCGGTGAGCAACCGTCCCGCGCGCTCGGGCTCATAGGTCTCGTCGGGTGTCGTGGTCGTCATGGACCGAGCCAACCCCCCGCGGCGGCTCCTGGCAACGGCGCGGACGCCGCGGACGCGCGGCTGGTTATGGTCGACGCATGGCACCCACGGCCGACCACGGCGACACCGACCTCCGGGCCCGCTGGCTCACGACGCTGCTGCGCGCACGGGACACCGACGCGTGCGTCTACGACCCGTACCGGATCGCCGACAACCTCATCGAGCGCTGGGCGGAACCGCAGCGGCGGTACCACACCACCGCCCACCTGACGGCGGTCCTCGACCACATCGACGTACTGGACGACCACGCCGACGACGCCGACCTCGTCCGCCTCGCCGCCTGGTTCCACGACGCGGTCTACCGGCCCGACCGCTCGACGAACGAGGAGCGCTCCGCCCGCCTGGCCGAGCGCGCGCTCCCCGAGACGGGCCTCGCACCGGCCAAGATCGCCGAGGTGGCCCGGCTCGTCCGCCTCACCGCCGGCCACGACCCGGCCGAAGGCGACCACAACGGCGAGGTCCTCTGCGACGCCGACCTCGCGGTCCTCGCCTCGGAGCCCGCGGCGTACGCCGCCTACGCCGCCGCCGTGCGCGAGGAGTACGCCTTCGTGCCCGACGAGGCGTTCCGCGCGGGACGGGCGGCCGTCCTGCACCAACTCCTCGCACTGCCACGCCTGTTCAGGACGGAGCACGGGGCAGCCCGCTGGGAGGCTCCGGCGCGCGAGAACCTCTCCACCGAGCTGGCGCTGCTCGCCCCGTAAATGCCGGGCCCGCCGCCGTGGCCTCCCGTACGCTGCGCGCATGCTTCTCATGGGCGGGGGACGGGTCGACGAGGCCGTGGCGCACGCGGCGCGAGTGCTGCGTGCGGTGGCGGACCGGGACTGGGGTGTGCCGGCGGCCGGCCTCGGCTGGAGCTGCCTGCGCACGGCGGAGCACGTCGCGGGCTGCCTCGTCGCGTACGCGGGGCAGCTGACCGGCCGGGCGGCCGGTGGCTGGGTGCCCTTCGAGGCCGCCCTCGACGAGGGCTCGGGGCCCGAGGACGCGATCCGGGTGATCGAGTCGGCCGGGGGCATCCTGGCGTCGGTGGTCCGCACGACGCCCCGCGGGGTCCGCGCCTACCACCCCTACCCGTGCGGCAGCGCGGACGCGGCCGGGTTCGCCGCCATGGGGGCCGCCGAGCTCCTGCTCCACACGTACGACATCGCGTCGGCGCTCGGCGCCGACGCGGAGCCGCCCGCCGCGCTCACCGAGGCCGTCCTCGCCCACCTCTTCCCGGAGGTGTCGCCCGTCGCCTCGGGGGCGAGTCCCTGGCAGGTCCTGCTCTGGGCCACCGGGCGGGGCGAACTGCCGGGACGGGCCCGGCGGACCGCGTGGAAGTGGCGCAACGCGGCCTCCCTCGACGCGGGCCCGCTGGCCCTGCGCGAGCTCACCCCGGCCGCCGCCGCGGACCTCGCCGAGGGCGGCACCGGCGGGCTCACATGGATCGAGGGCGGGCCCTTCGGGGGGACGCGGGGCGCGGCCGGATCGGTCGTGAAGGCGTACGTGTCCGGGGTGCACCGCCCCGAGTTCGGGGTCTACGCCCTCGTCCGCACCGCGGACGAGGTGGCCATTGGGGGCATGGGGTTCCACGGGCCGCCGGACGACGAGGGCCGCGTGGAGGTCGGCTACGACCTCGCGGAGGCCGCGCGGGGACACGGCCACGCCACGGCGGCCCTCCGGGCGCTGGCCGCCTGGGCGCTCGCCCGGCCCGACGTCACGTCGCTCCTCGCCCTGGTGGAGCCCGGCAACCTGCCCTCCCGGGCCGTACTGACCCGCGTCGGCTTCACGCCGCTGCCTCCTCGTGAGCCGAACCTCGCGTACGGGCTCCGGTAGCGCCTCGCCCGGGACTCCGCGGCGGACCCGCCGGCGCGGGGCCCGGAATGCCGCGGCGGCCCCGCACGTTGACTTCGATCATGCCGTCACCTTCCCCGGGCGCCCCCGCCGGCACCCGTATGCCCGTAGCCGTCTACATGCTCGGTCTCGCCGTCTTCGCGCTCGGCACCAGTGAGTTCATGCTCAGCGGGCTCCTGCCGCCCATCGCCGACGACATGGGCGTCTCCATACCCCGCGCCGGGCTGCTCATCTCGGCCTTCGCCATCGGCATGGTCATCGGCGCGCCCCTGCTCGCCGTGGCGACCCTCCGCCTCCCCCGCCGTACGACGCTGATCACGCTCATCACGGTCTTCGGCCTCGGCCAGGTCGCGGGCGCCCTCGCCCCGAGCTACGAGATCCTCTTCGCGTCCCGCGTCGTCAGCGCGCTCGCCTGCGCGGGATTCTGGGCGGTCGGCGCCGCCGTCGCCATCGCGATGGTCGACTTCAACCAGCGCGCCCGCGCCATGGCGGTGATGATCGGCGGCCTCTCCATCGCCAACGTCCTCGGTGTCCCCGCGGGCGCGTTCCTCGGCGAGGGCCTCGGCTGGCGCTCGGCGTTCTGGGCGGTCGCCGCCGCCTCCGCCATCGCCCTGGTGGGCGTCGTCACGCTGATCCCCCGCATCCCGCTCCCCGAGGAGAAGCCGCAGCTCAAGAAGGAGCTGTCCATCTACGGCGACCGTCAGGTCTGGCTCTCGGTCACCGTCACCGCCCTCGCGGCCGGCGGTGTGTTCTGCGCGTTCTCGTACCTCTCCCCGCTCCTCACCGACGTGGCCGGCCTCTCCGACGGCTGGGTCCCCGCGGTCCTCGGCCTCTTCGGGGCGGGCGCCCTGGTCGGCACCGTGATCGGCGGTCGCGTGGCGGACGCGCACCTGTTCGGCGTGCTGCTCAGCGGCGTCGCGGCCTCCACCGTCCTGCTGGTCTCGCTGGCCCTGTTCGCCGCGGCCCCGGCCGCCGCGATCACCCTCTCGTTCCTCCTCGGCCTCTCCGCGTTCTACACGGCCCCGGCCCTCAACGCCCGCATGTTCAACGTCGCGGGCGCCGCCCCGACCCTGGCGGGCGCGACCACCACGGCGGCCTTCAACCTCGGCAACACCGGCGGCCCCTGGCTCGGCGGCACGGTCATCGACCTCGACTTCGGCTACGCGGCCACGGCCTGGGCGGGCGCGGCGATGACGCTGGTCGCCCTCGTGGGCGTGACCCTGTCCCTGCGCCTGCACCGCGGCACGCCGAGCCGCGTGGTCGAGACGTCGTCGCCCGCGGTGGCTCCACCCGCCGGGGCATCGCCTGGCGGGGCATCGCCCGCAGGGACATCGCCCGCCGGGGCGGAGACCGCGACCGGCACCCGCTAGGCCGGCCGTCCCGCTAGGTCGGCCGCCCCTTGGGCCTCCGCAACCCCGCCTCCGTGAGCCTGCGCACCAGCTCCTTCGAGCCGATCTCGACGGCCCCGGCCCGCACCGCGTCCTCGTACCGGTGGGAGGGGACGTCGTAGTGGTCGCGTTCGAAGGCGCGCGGCGGGCAGCCGATGGCCGCGGCGAAGACGTGCAGTTCCTCGTACGAGACGTCGCTGACCAGGTGTGACCACAGGCGGCCGTGGCCGGGCCAGGTGGGCGGGTCGATGTAGACCGTCACGTGAGCCCGCCCACGGGCGCCACGACCACCCCCGCCTTCGCGCAGACCCAGTGCGGGTCGGGTCCCAGCTCCGGCTCGACGTCGAGGGCGTGCGGGTCCCCCGAACCGCAGACGGGGCAGAGCGGCCACCGCCCGTACCGTTCGAGGAGGGCGTCCTGGACGTCCTGGGCGACGAGGCCCGCCACGTAGCCGATGCCTTCGGGCCACTGCTCGACCCACCAGCGCCGGTGCGCCACCGACTCCTCGACGAGCGAGACGACCTCCGCCTCGGCGACCTGCCGGGCCACGAGGTCGGCGAGGACGAGTGCGCGGGCGGCGTGCAGCGCCTGCTCCAGTGGGTCGATCGTGTCCATGAGATCCATTGTCGCCCGTGCCCGGCACACGGAGAAAAGATCAAGGACGGCGAGCGCCCTGGCCCGCCACGGCCCCTCAGGGGGTCTTGACCCGCCCCCGCCCCGAAAATACCTTTCAGGCGTGACCAATGACGTGAAGGAAATTTTCACGGGCGCGGCGCCCCCCGCCCCCGCCGCCCTCGCGGCCAAGGTGCGGACCCTGGCCCCCACGATGACGCGGTCCATGCAGCGGGTCGCCGAGGCCGTCGCCGGGGACCCCGCCGGCTGCGCGGCCCTCACGGTCACCGGCCTCGCCGAACTCACCGGGACCAGCGAGGCCACGGTCGTCCGCACCGCCCGCCTCCTCGGCTACCCCGGCTACCGCGACCTGCGGCTCGCCCTCGCCGGGCTCGCCGCCCAGCAGCAGTCGGGGCGCGCGCCCGCCGTCACCGCGGACATCGCCGTCGACGACCCGATCGCGGACGTCGTCGCGAAGCTCGCCTACGACGAGCAGCAGACCCTCGCCGACACCGCGGCCGGACTGGACACCGTGCAGCTCGGCGCGGCCGTCGCCGCGCTCGCGGGCGCCCGGCGCGCGGAGATCTACGGCGTCGCCGCCTCCGGCCTCGTCGCCCAGGACCTCGCCCAGAAGCTGCTGCGCATCGGCCACGTCGCGCACGCCCACTCCGACCCGCACCTCGCGGTCACCAACGCCGTGACGCTGCGCGCCAAGGACGTGGCCATCGCGATCACCCACTCCGGTTCGACCGGCGACGTCATAGAACCGCTGCGCGTCGCCTTCGAGCACGGGGCCACCACGATCGCGATCACCGGCCGCCCCGACGGCGCCGTCTCCCAGTACGCCGATCACATACTGACCACGTCCACCGCCCGCGAGAGCGAGCTGCGGCCCGCCGCGATGTCGTCGCGCACGAGCCAACTGCTCGTCGTCGACTGCCTGTTCGTGGGCGTCGCCCAGCGGACCTACGAGACGGCGGCCCCGGCGCTCGCCGCCTCCTACGAAGCACTCGCGCACCGCCACAGCCCGCGCGCCGGCCGCTGACGCGAGCAGATTCTCTCCACCAACCCCCCTCGCCCACGAGAGACACGGAAGAGCCGCAGAAGCCATGACCTCCACCACCGACGCCACCCCCTCCCACCCCGGCGACCGCGGGCGCGGCGACAGCCCCCGGCACGGCGACTACGGCGAGCTGCGCGCCCAGCTCGCCACCCTCACCACCGAGGCGTTCCGGCCCGACCTCTCCGACATCGACCGGCGCTCCACCCTGGAGATCGCCCGGATCATGAACGGCGAGGACGCCACCGTCCCCGCGGCCGTGGCCGAGCAGCTCCCGGCCATCGCCGCCGCCATCGACGGCACCGCCGAGCGCATGGCCCGCGGCGGCCGTCTGATCTACGCGGGCGCGGGCACCGCGGGCCGCCTCGGCGTGCTCGACGCCTCGGAGTGCCCGCCCACGTTCAACACCGACCCGTCGGAGGTCGTCGGCCTCATCGCGGGCGGGCCGGGCGCCATGGTCAAGTCGGTCGAGGGGGCGGAGGACAGCAAGGAACTGGCCGCCGAGGACCTGGACGGCCTCTCCCTCACCGCGGACGACGTGGTCGTCGGCGTCTCCGCCTCCGGCCGCACCCCGTACGCGATCGGCGCCGTCGAGCACGCCCGCGCCCGCTGCGGCGCCCTCACCATCGGCCTCTCCTGCAACGCCGGCAGCGCCCTCGCGGCAGCCGCCGAGCACGGCATCGAGGTCGTCGTGGGCCCCGAACTCCTCACCGGCTCCACCCGTCTGAAGGCGGGCACGGCCCAGAAGCTCGTCCTCAACATGATCTCGACGATCACGATGATCCGCCTCGGCAAGACCTACGGGAACCTGATGGTGGACGTCCGCGCGTCGAACGAGAAGCTGCGCGCCCGCTCACGCCGCATCGTGGCCCTCGCGACGGGCGCCGCCGACGACGAGATCGAGGCCGCCCTCGCCGCCACGGACGGCGAGGTGAAGAACGCCATCCTCACCATCCTCGGCAAGGTCGACGGCCCCACCGCCGCCGAACTCCTCACCACCTCACGCGGCCACCTCCGCGACGCCCTGGACGCCTCCCGCGGCGGCTAGGGCGCCGAGCCGCAGGCTCAGCCGGGGAAGCCGGCCGTGTCGACGACCGCCGCGAACGGGGCCGGCAGCTTCAGGGGCTCACCGAACGGCACCCGCTCCGCATGCTTGTAGGCCCCGTTCTGCGGGCCGGTGAACAGCGTGGCCGTCGGCCCGTGCTCGTCGAAGCGGTCCACGAGGAGGTAGACCGGGACGGGGGCGTGCGCGTAGGCCCAGAGCTTCTTGGTGCGGTCGTCCTTGGCATTGCTCTGCGACGTGATCTCGACGACGAACAGGGCCTCCGCCGCGTCGAGCGGGTCGTTGGTGTCGGGGTCGGCCGCGTCGACCGTCTCGCGGGGGGCGAGTACGAGATCGGGGACGTACAGCTTGTCCAGGGGGGCGATGTGGACGCCGAGGGTCTGATAGACCCCCAGTTCGTCCGGGGCTACCCGGTAAAGCACCCTCTGCAGGGCATCCGCGATTCCGTTGTGATGCCTGTGCGGCGGCGGTACCAAGACAATCTGCCCTTCATCGATCTCGGCGTGCCAGCCCTCCGGCACATCCAGCTCACGCCATGCCTGGAGCAGGAGGTCCCACGAGCGGCGGTCCGGAGCCGTGTCGTGCTCGACCAGTGCTGCGGTCATAGCGGGTCCCTTCTCTTGAAGCCCTCGGCGCGTGAGCGTAGATCGACGAGCCTGCGGTCGTTGTCCTCTTCCTCTCAGCGTCCCACGAACGGGCGGCCGAGGCGGTGCCCCGATCACCGCGGCCTCGCCTGGATCTGCCGGTTCAGCTCCCGCACCCGCTCCCGCAGCACGTCCATCGCCGGCACCGGCCGCACCTCGGCGGGCGGGCAGTCCCACTCCCGGCCGCCGCCGAGCGGCCGGAGCTGGACCAGGCCGCCCTCGCAGCCCATCACCTGCCCCACGCTGCCGTCCCTGTGGTCCACGGCGTACGTGCCCGTCTCCGGCACGACCGGATCCTCGTTCACCGGGCCCCCTCAAGGACCGCCGCGAGCCGCAGCGCCGTGTCCAGGTTGCAGCGCCCCAGCTCCACCAGCGGCAGCGCGCCCGCCGCCGTCAGCACGTCCACGCGCAGCGACGGCAGCGTGACCCCGACCCCGGCAAGGCCCTCCCGCAACTGCCGGACCGCCTCTTCCGCCGCCAGCAACCGTTCCTCCACCGTCAACGCCATGGTCTCTGCCTCTCACCTACTGTTTCCGTTTGCTCACCCAGCGTGGCGGTGCGCGCGTACGCTGAACAGCTCCGGCGACCCAACAACCCCCCGTGTCAGGTGGAGGCGTTGCGCATGACCCGACCCAAGGACCTGGACCCGTCCTCCAACCCCCGCGCGCTCCTCGGCGCGGAACTCCGCCATGCCCGGGAGCGGGCGGCCCTCAGCCAGGAGGCCCTGGGAGCACCGCTGTTCGTCAGCGGCTCCTTCATCGGGCAACTGGAGGCGGGTACGCGCAGGATGCATAGGGAGTATGCGGAGCACTTCGACTCGGTGCTGGGCACAGGGGGCTTCTTCGCCCGGAATTGCGGTGCGTTGGCGAAGTCCCGGTACCCCGATCACTTCGCGGAGGCGGCGGAGGCGGAAGCGGTCGCCACGGCGATCCGGCAGTACGCGATGCTCCTGATCCCGGGGCTGCTCCAGACGAAGGCGTACGCGGAGGAGGTCTTCCGCGCCTACCACCCGACCGCACTGGACGAGACCATCGACGCCCACGTAGCCGTCCGCCTTGACCGAGCGCGCCTCCTGGACGACCCAACAACGCCGCTGTTGTGGACCGTGCTCGACGAAGCCGCCCTGAGACGCGAGGTCGGCGGCGGCCCGGTGATGGCCGAAGCGCTGCGCCACGTGGCGGGGCTCGCGCGCAGGCACCGCGTGATCGTGCAGGTGCTGCCGTTCGGCGCGGGGGCTCACGCAGCCATGGAGGGCAGTTTGAAGCTGATGGAGTTCGAGGATGCGCCTCCGCTCTCCTTCGTGGAAGGACCGAACATGGGCAAGCTGCTCGACGACCCCGCCACTGTTGCTCACCACGCTCTGCTGATCAGCCTGCTGCAGGCGGCTGCACTCAGTCCAAAGGATTCCCTGGCCCTGATCGACTCAGTGGCGCAGGATTACGGGCATGGAGAACAGCACCCTTGAGTATGCGTACGACCTGAGCGCAGCCGTATGGCACAAGTCCAGCCATAGCGGTGGCAGCGGCGGCGACTGCCTCGAAGTCGCTCGCTGGCGCCAGTCCAGCCACAGCGACGGCAGCGGCGGTAACTGCCTGGAGGTCGCTGACGGGCACCCCGAAGTCGTCCCGGTACGTGACTCCAAGAACCCCGCAGGGCCGAGGCTCGTGTTCCGGGCCCCCGCCTGGTCCGCGTTCATCGGGGGGCTTCCCGGGATCGAGGGGAGCCCCGATGGCCGGCCGGGGGTTTGCCCCACCCCGTAGAGGCCCGCTGACCGGATGGATCGGTTCCCCTTGATCGCCGAGGCTGAGCATGTCGCACCTGCTCGTCCGATCGGAGAACCAGTGTTCAGCCTGAAGTCCTCGCGCCGCACGGTGGCGCGCACCGCCGCGGTGGCCCTGGCCGGCGCGGCGTGCGCCGCCATGATGTCCGGCAGCGCCGAAGCCATCGTCAACGGAAAGGATTCCACGCAGCGGTACCCCTCCATGGTGTCGATCCCGGTGACGGGTGTGGACGACCCCACCTTCAAGGGGGTCTGCGGCGGGTCGTTGATCGACGCGAAGTGGGTGCTCACGGCCGCCCACTGCGTGGACCCGAAGCTCGTCACCCTGGACGGCACCGTCCGGGTCGGCAGCGAGTGGCGGAAGTCCGGCGGCACCGTACGGTCCATCGCGAAGACCGTGACGCACCCGAGCTACAGGAACGGTGACGACAGCGGTCCCAACCGCCACGACGTCGCCCTGATCCGGCTGAACCGCGCGGTCTCCGAGAAGCCCATCCGCATCGCGGACAAGCCGGGGAAGCCCGGCACTCCGACCCGCATCATGGGCTTCGGCAGGACCGACGACTCGCCCGACGCCACCGAGGTGGTCTTCCCCGACCGGCTCCAGGAGCTGGACACGCGGCGCGGGGCGGTCTCCGAGTGCGCGCCGGGCTACGCCGACAGCACGCGTCTGTGCACGATCAGCCAGGTGCCGAAGGCCATGGCGTGCCACGGCGACTCGGGCGGCCCCCAGGTCCAGCGGGACCGCAAGGGGCGCTGGGAGCTGATCGGCGTCACCTCGGGCCCCGGCGCGCCGGGCGTGCGGTGCAGCGAGGGCCCGGGGCTCTACACCAGTGCGCCCGCCCACGCGGGCTGGATACACCGGACGATGGCCCGCAACGGCTGATCCGGACTCCCCGCGGTGCCGCGCGGCCCGGCACCGGCGCCGCGCGGCCCGGCGGGAAGGGCGCCGGTCCCGGTCGGCTTCGCGACAGACTTGTCGCGTGCGCGCGCCCGGGGAGCGACCGGCGCGGGCGCCGGGTTGGCCGACGCGCCGCCGACCGGCGCCCGCTCCGGGCCCGCCGCCGGGCGGGCGTCCCTGGCAGGACGGCCGGCCTCCCTCGCGCCCCACGCGTAAGCGGCCGAAGCCGCGCTGTCCGAAAGGTTCCGGGCGCCCACCGGAATCGGCGGCTCCCCCTACCCGGCGCCCGCCGGACGTACCAAAGATGGCACCGCACGTGCCCGGCAGACGCACGCCATCGAAGCGGTACGAACCGGAGGGGACCCTCATGACCGAACCCACCGAACCGAACGCGTCCGGCGACCCGCACGAGCCCGCCGACCCGCGGATCGCCGAGGCGTTCGGGAGCGCGGCCCGCGTCACCTTGGCGCCCGGCCCCAGGGAGGCCAGGGAGGCACCCGCGCCCGCGCCGGAGCCGGACGACGAGTGGGCGCTGCCGGAGGGGCGGGCGTGGGTGTACCTCGCCGACCCCGGAGGCGGCCTGACCCGGCCCGTGATCATCGCCGACGGCTTCAACTCGGGCCCGAGCGACCTGGACTACTCCTGGGAGATCCTGGAGCGCGGCCCGTACCCGTTCCTGGGCGAGCTGCGGCGGCGCGGGTACGACGTCGTCCTGCTGGGCTTCGACGAGCGCGGCGCCTCGATCCTGGACAACGCCAGGGCCGTGCGCGCGGCGGTCCGCGAGGCCGTCGCGCAGCGGACGGGCGACCACCCGCTGACCGTGGGAGGCTTCAGCATGGGCGGCCTCGTCGCCCGGTACGCGCTGGCCAGGATGGAGCACGACGGCGGCGAGGAGAACGACCACCAGACCGGCCTGTACTTCTCCTACGACAGCCCGCACCGCGGCGCCTGGGTGCCCATCGCGCTCCAGTCGTTCGCGCACTACATCCGGCGGCTGAACCCGGCCTTCTCCCACCAGATGAACAGCCCGGCGGCCCGTCAGCTCCTGTGGCAGCACATCGCCGAGTGGGACGACGCCCCGGAGACCGACAAGGCCCGTGCCGAGTTCCTCGCCGAGCTGGAACGGGTCGGCGGCTGGCCCGCGCGACCGCGCAAGATCGGCGTGGCCAACGGCGCACGCTCCGGCGAGGGCAACGGCATCCGCCCCGGCGTGCGGGCCTTCCACGGCACGGGCCTGGCGATCACCGGCACCCATCTGCACACCCAGAGCGCGGGCCACGACCAGCTGGTCGCCCAGCTCCGCGTCGTGACCCTGCGCAAGCCGCGCGTCCGCACCTCCGGCCTGCCCGAGATCGACGGCGCCCCCGGCGGCACCCTTGAGGGCTTCGGCATCCTCGCCGACGAGCTGGACAAGATCCCGGCCCTCATCGGACTGGGCTCGGAGGCGGACATCCGCGACCACTGCTTCGTGCCGACGGTCAGCGCGATCGCCCTGCGCGACATCGACACCCACGAGAAGCTCTACGCCCCCGTCACGGCCTCGGCGGAGCAGGAGAGCGAACTGGACGAGTTCCGCTGCGCCTCGCACAACGAACCGCACACCCTGGTGACCGAGGAACTCAGCACCTGGCTCCTGGACCGGCTGCCGTAGGCGACTCGACCGCGCGTCGCGGCCTGCCGGTACCGCTACGAACGCTGAGCGGCGGGCACAAGAAATGCCCGAGGGCGGCACCCCTTCGTGAGAAGGAGTGCCGCCCTCGGTACGTCAGGACGGTGATCAGCCAGAGGCCGATCAGAAGTCCATGTCACCGCCCGGCATGCCGCCGCCGGCCGGGGCGGCGCCCGCCTTCTCCGGCTTGTCGGCGATGACGGCCTCGGTGGTGAGGAACAGCGCGGCGATGGACGCGGCGTTCTGCAGGGCGGAACGCGTGACCTTCGCCGGGTCGAGGATGCCCTCGGCGATCATGTCGACGTACTCACCGGTCGCGGCGTTCAGGCCGTGGCCGACGGTCAGGTTGCGCACCTTCTCGACGACGACACCGCCCTCAAGGCCGGCGTTGACGGCGATCTGCTTCAGCGGGGCCTCAAGGGCCAGCTTCACGGCGGCGGCACCGGTGGCCTCGTCGCCGTCCAGCTCCAGCTTCTCGAAGACCTGGGAGGCCTGGAGCAGGGCCACGCCACCACCGGCGACGATGCCCTCCTCGACGGCCGCCTTCGCGTTGCGGACGGCGTCCTCGATGCGGTGCTTGCGCTCCTTGAGCTCGACCTCGGTCGCGGCACCGGCCTTGATGACCGCCACGCCGCCCGCGAGCTTCGCCAGGCGCTCCTGGAGCTTCTCGCGGTCGTAGTCCGAGTCGCTGTTCTCGATCTCGGCGCGGATCTGGTTGACGCGGCCCTGGACCTGGTCGCTGTCACCGGCGCCGTCGACGATGGTCGTCTCGTCCTTGGTGATGACGACCTTGCGGGCGCGGCCGAGCAGGTCGAGACCGGCGTTCTCCAGCTTGAGGCCGACCTCCTCGGAGATGACGGTGCCACCGGTGAGGATGGCGATGTCGCCGAGCATGGCCTTGCGGCGGTCACCGAAGCCCGGGGCCTTGACGGCGACGGACTTGAAGGTGCCACGGATCTTGTTGACGACCAGGGTCGACAGGGCCTCGCCCTCGACGTCCTCGGCGATGATCAGCAGCGGCTTGCCCGACTGCATGACCTTCTCCAGGAGCGGAAGGAGGTCCTTCACGTTGGAGATCTTGGAGTTGACGATCAGGATGTACGGGTCGTCGAGCGACGCCTCCATACGCTCCATGTCGGTGGCGAAGTACGCCGAGATGTAGCCCTTGTCGAAGCGCATACCCTCGGTGAGCTCCAGCTCCAGACCGAAGGTCTGGGACTCCTCGACGGTGATGACGCCTTCCTTGCCGACCTTGTCCATCGCCTCGGCGATGAGCTCGCCGATCTGGGTGTCGGCGGCGGAGATGGAGGCCGTCGAAGCGATCTGCTCCTTGGTCTCGACATCCTTGGCCTGCTCCAGGAGCGCGCCGGAGACGGCCTCGACGGCCTTCTCGATGCCGCGCTTCAGCGCCATCGGGTTGGCACCGGCGGCCACGTTGCGCAGACCCTCGCGCACCAGGGCCTGGGCCAGGACGGTCGCGGTCGTCGTGCCGTCACCGGCGACGTCGTCCGTCTTCTTCGCGACCTCCTTGACCAGCTCGGCGCCGATCTTCTCGTACGGGTCCTCGAGCTCGATCTCCTTGGCGATGGACACACCATCGTTGGTGATCGTGGGGGCGCCCCACTTCTTCTCGAGGACGACGTTGCGACCCTTGGGGCCCAGGGTCACCTTGACGGCGTCGGCGAGCTGGTTCATGCCGCGCTCGAGGCCGCGCCGTGCCTCCTCGTCGAACGCGATGATCTTGGCCATGTGAAGTGGTCCTCCCGGACGAATGGGGTCTTCCCCCGGCCCGTCAAGGGCCCGAAGAAGGAAAAGCAGCAAACGGACCGTGCTGGCGCCCGCGACGGACGGCCTGCGCGCCTTGTGGTTCCCTGCCCCACCCGGCGTGCGGGCCTCACCGACCCGATCCAAGTTCTGTCACTCTCACTGGGAGAGTGCTAAGCCCCATGATTAGCACTCGACCCCTGCGAGTGCAAGCGCCTCTGGCCGTTCCCGGACAGTCGCCGGCGGCGGCGACGCACACGAGGGGCCCGTACCCCCTACGGGATACGGGCCCCTCGCGATGCTTGCGTCGGTGGCCGTTCGCGCCGAGCTAGACGGCGAGCTTGACCATGTCCGCCTGCGGACCCTTCTGGCCCTGCGAGATCTCGAACTCGACTCGCTGACCTTCTTCCAGGGTGCGGTAGCCGTCCATCTGGATCGCGCTGTAGTGGACGAAAACATCCGCACCACCGTCGACCGCGATGAAGCCGTACCCCTTCTCCGCGTTGAACCACTTGACGGTGCCCTGAGCCATGCCTAACTCCCCTATTACTGGCCCTTGCACAGGACCGCACTTCGCGGACCCGGGTCAGACCTCACCCCCCAATGGTTGGGGGTGTGCGCCGGAACGCGTCGACCGCCGCTGAATGTATCTGTCCAACTGCCGTCTGCAACAGGTCAATCGGACGAGAATTCCGGGCATGGCCGATCGGCGATTCATGGAGAGTTCCCCGGATTCCGGGGCAAGTCGGGCCGGGCAAAAGCCACAGAAGGCCCATAAGGGTGTCGCGCTTTGGCTGCTTCTTGTCGACTCCCGGCCGACTTCGTCCATGCACTCGGCTTGGAAAGCGAAGCACGTTCCCCAACTGTACCGCGCTCAACCATGCAGAATTGCCCCCTCCGTTTCTCTCACGGAGGGGGCAATTCAGATTACGCAGGGGGCTTGCACAAATGATCAGCCGCCGGCGACGGCGGGAATGATCGAGACGCCCGCGCCGTCCGGAGTGGCCGTTTCCAGGCCCTGCTCGAAACGGACGTCGTCGTCGTTCACGTACACGTTGACGAAGCGGCGCAGCTTGCCCTGGTCGTCGAGGACGCGGGCGGCGATGCCGGTGTGGTTCTTCTCCAGGTCGGCGATGACCTCACCGAGGTTGGCCCCCTCTGCGGCGACCTCGGCCCGGCCTCCGGTGTAGGTGCGGAGAATGGTGGGGATGCGGACGTTCACGCTCATGAAGGTTCACCTCTGAAGTCGGGGGTGGCTGTGGCGCCCCTCCCAGGGGCGCGGGGAACCGCGCGAGGACGGACCAGGACCGTCGGCCGACGACGGTCCCGGGGCCCCACGGCGACTAGTCGGCGAGCCCCGCGGCGCGGAAGGCGTCGAGGCTCGGCGGAATCGTGGCGGTGGCCTGCGACGTCTCGGCGACGGCGTCGAGCGTCTTGAGGCCGTCCCCCGTGTTCAGCACGACCGTGGTGAGGGACGGATCGATGAGCCCCGCCTCGACGAGCTTCTTGGTGACGCCCACGGTCACGCCGCCGGCGGTCTCCGCGAAGATGCCCTCGGTCCTGGCGAGGATCTTGATCGCCTCGACGACCTGCTCGTCGTTCACGTCCTCCACGGCGCCGCCCGTGCGGCGCGCGATGTCGAGGACGTAGGGACCGTCGGCGGGGTTGCCGATGGCCAGCGACTTGGCGATGGTGTTCGGCTTCTGCGGACGCACGACGTCGTGTCCGGCCTTGAAGGCGGCCGACACCGGCGAGCAGCCCTCGGCCTGCGCGCCGAAGATCTTGTACGGCTTGTCGGCCACGAGACCGAGCGCGATCAGCTCCTTGAGACCCTTGTCGATCTTCGTGAGCTGCGATCCGGAGGCGATCGGGATGACGAGCTGGTCGGGCAGCTCCCAGCCGAGCTGCTCGCAGATCTCGTACGCGAGGGTCTTGGAGCCCTCGCCGTAGTACGGCCGCAGGTTGACGTTGACGAAGCCCCAGCCCTCGCCCAGCGGGTCGCCGATGAGCTCGGAGCAGAAGCGGTTCACGTCGTCGTAGTTGCCCTCGATGCCGACCAGCTCGCCGCCGTAGACCGCGGCCATGACGACCTTGCCCTGCTCCAGGTCGTGCGGGATGAACACGCAGGAGCGGAAGCCGGCGCGGGCCGCGGCGGCGCCGACGGCGCCCGCGAGGTTGCCGGTGGAGGAGCAGGAGAGCGTGGTGAAGCCGAAGGCGCGCGCGGCTTCGAGCGCCTGCGCGACGACGCGGTCCTTGAAGGAGTGCGTGGGGTTGCCCGAGTCGTCCTTGACGAACAGCTTGCCGGGCTCGACGCCCAGCTCACGGGCGAGGTTGTCGGCCTTGACGAGCTTGGTCCAGCCGGGGTTCAGGTTCGGCTTGCCGGCCACGTCGGCGGGGACGGGGAGCAGCGGGGCGTAGCGCCAGATGTTGGCGGGGCCCGCCTCGATCCGCTTGCGCAGCGACTCCGGGTCGCCGAGGGGCAGGTCGTACGAGACTTCGAGGGGGCCGAAACACTCGGCGCAGGCGAAAATGGGGCCGAGGGGGAACGTGGTGCCGCACTCGCGACACGAGAGGCCGGAGGCCGGTCCGAGGTCGACGGTCGGGGTCGTTTCGGTGGCGACGGTCTGAACAGCCATGGAGGCGAGGCCCTTTCTCCTCATCTTCCTCGCGACGCATCTCGCCGCGAGACGGAATTGGCACCTTCCCCACCGTGACCTCGCGGTCGGCGGGAGGGTTGCCGGGGCTTCAACGGGCCGTATCCCTCTGCCCCTCTGGATGAGCGGTTTTCGATTATGGGTTTCAGTTGTGGGTCGTGAACGCGGCGGTGACCCCGACATGCGATGGCCACCGGCGTTGTTCAAGACTGTAACCGAAGCCCCGGACCCTTGAGATAGTCGTCCGCACCGCGAGATGGATCACATACGCACCACACATGGGGAGGACACTGACCGTGCTGGAAGAGGCCGAGCGCTGGCTGAGCAGGCGTTCCTGGTCGGTCGCCGACCGTCCGGTGGACCGGCTCACCGCGGCCAAGCGCGCGTCCGGCGCGACGGTGAGCGTCGTCCTGCCCGCCCTCGACGAGGAGCGGACGGTCGGCGCGATCGTGGCCGAGATCCGCCGCGAGCTGATGGAGCGGGCACCGCTGGTCGACGAGCTGGTGGTGGTCGACTCCGGCTCGTCCGACCGCACCGCCGAGGTCGCGGCGGAGGCCGGCGCCAGGGTCGTCCACCGGGACGACATCCTGCCGCGGCTCCCCGCCGTGCCGGGCAAGGGCGAGGTGCTGTGGCGCTCGCTGCTCGTCACCGGCGGCGACATCGTGGCGTTCGTCGACGCGGACCTGAGGGAGTTCTCCGCGGACTTCGTCACGGGGACAGTGGGCCCGCTGCTCACCGACCCCGACGTGCACCTCGTGAAGGCGATGTACGACCGCCCGCTCGGTGCGACCTCCGGCCAGGGCGGCCGGGTCACCGAGCTGATGGCGCGCCCGCTCCTGAACATGCACTGGCCGCTGCTCGCCGGGTTCGTCCAGCCGCTCGGCGGCGAGTACGCGGCCCGCAGGTCCCTCCTCGAACAGCTGCCCTTCCCCGTCGGGTACGGGGTGGAGCTGGGGCTGCTCGTCGACGCGCTGCACACCGTCGGGCTCGACGCGCTCGCACAGGTCGACGTCGGGGTGCGCAGGCACAGGCACCAGGACGGGCAGGCGCTGGGGCGGATGGCGGCGGCCATCTACCGCACGGCACAACTGCGGCTCGCGCGCGGACACCTCGTACGCCCGGAGCTGACGCAGTTCGAGCGGGGCGAGCACGGATTCGTGCCGCGTACGTACGCGGTGGACACGGAGGAACGGCCGCCGATGACCGGTATCTCCGAGTATGCGCACCGGCGCGTGGCGTAAGCGCTTGTCCGGGGTGTCTGGCGGAGTCCGCTCGGCGTACGTTTGAGCGTTTCCGGTACGGGCTACGTTTTGCCACATGGTTCCAGAGCCCCGTTCCTCGACAGCAGCGCAGGTACTCGTCGCGTCCAACCGCGGCCCCGTCTCGTACTCCGTGGGAGAGGACGGGGAGCTGGCCGCCAAGCGCGGCGGCGGCGGACTCGTCTCAGGACTGAGCGCCATCGGCGACGAGGCGGACGCCCTGTGGGTGTGCGCGGCGCTCGGTGAGGGCGACAGGGAGGCCGTGCGGCGCGGGGTCTCCGAGCCGGGCGTGCGGATGCTCGACGTCGACGCGGACGCCGGCGAGGGCGTGCACGCGGCGGCCTACAACGGCATCGCCAACTCGGTCCTGTGGTTCGTCCACCACATGCTGTACCAGACGCCGCTCGAACCGGCCTTCGGCCCGGAGTTCCGCGCCCAGTGGGCGGCGTACGAGACGTACAACCGCGCGTTCGCCGAGGCGCTGGCGGCGGAGGCGGCGCCCGGCGCCGCGGTCCTCGTCCAGGACTACCACCTCACCCTCGTCCCCGGCATGCTGCGCGAACTCCGCGACGACCTGCGGATCGGCCACTTCTCCCACACCCCGTGGGCGCCGGCCGACTACTTCCGGATGCTCCCCGACGACGTGGCGGAGCAGGTCCTGCGCGGCATGCTCGGCGCCGACCGGCTGGGGTTCCTCACCGGGCGGTGGGCCGACAACTTCACCGAGTGCTGCGTACGGCTGCTCGGCGGCACCTCCGGCACGCGCATCGGCGTGCACGGGCTCGGCGCCGACGCGGACTTCCTGCGGGAGCGTTCACGGCGTGACGACGTCGAGGAGCGGATGCGGGCGCTGCGCGAGCAGATCGGCGAGGGCCGCAAGACCATCGTCCGGGTGGACCGCACGGAACTCTCCAAGAACATCGTGCGCGGCCTGCACGCCTACCGGCAGCTCCTGGAGGACCGCCCCGAGTGGCGGGAGCGGGTCGTCCACGTCGCCTTCGCCTACCCCTCGCGGCAGGACCTCGCGGTCTACCGCGACTACACCGCGGAGGTCTCGCGGGTCGCCGACGCGATCAACTCCGCGTTCGGCACGGAGGGCTGGACGCCGGTCGTCCTGCACGTCAAGGACGACTTCGCGCGGTCGCTCGCGGCGTACCGTCTCGCCGACGTGGCGCTGGTCAACCCGATCCGCGACGGGATGAACCTCGTCGCCAAGGAGGTGCCCGTCGTCTCCGACGAGGGGTGCGCGCTGGTGCTCTCGCGGGAGGCCGGGGCGTACGAGGAGCTGGCCGAGGACGCCATCGCGGTGAACCCCTACGACATCTCCGCCACGGCGGACGCGCTGCACTCGGCGCTCGGCATGGCCCCGGAGGAGCGGGCGGAGCGCACGAAGCGCCTCGCGGCGGCGGCCACGGCGCTGCCGCCCACGCAGTGGTTCCTCGACCAGCTGCACGCCCTGACCGGGGGCCCGTCCTAGCCGGGGAGTGCGGTCGTGAGGGCGGAGAGGAGGTCGACGACCCCAGGGGGGCCGTCGACCACCAGGTCCGCGCGATCCGCCAGTTCCGCGACCTCCGCGCTACCGCTGCACACCAGGAGGCCCGCGACCCCTTCGGAGCGGAGCTTCTCCACCGCTCCGAAGGCGGGCAGGTCACCCAGGTCGTCGCCCGCGTAGAGGACGGACTCGGCGCCCACCTCGCGGAGGTACTCCGCGAGGGCGACCCCCTTGTCCATGCCGGGCGGGCGCAGCTCCAGGACCATGCGGCCCGGCTCGACGATCAGACCGTGGCGTCCCGCCAGCTCCGCCAGCGGCTCGCGCAGGGCGTCGAAGGCCGCCTGCGGGTCCTCCGCGCGGCGGGTGTGGACGGCGACGGCGCGGCCCTTCTCCTCTATCCAGGTGCCGCGCCACGCCCCGATCGCGTCGAGGAAACCGGGCAGCTCGGCCCGGACCGCGGCGACGCCCGGGTGCGTCTCCGCCGCCTGCACGGTGCCGGTGACGGCGTCCCAGCGCTCGGCGCCGTAGTGCCCGAGCACCACCAGGTGGTCGAGGCCGGGCACGCCCGCGAAGCCGCCGTAGCGCACCGCGACGCCCGCCGGGCGGCCCGTGACCACGGCGACGGACCGCAGCCGCGGGGCGAGCGCGGCGAGCGCGGGCACCGCTTCGGGGTGGGCCCGGGCCTGCTCGGGGTCGGGCACGATCGCGGCGAGCGTGCCGTCGAAGTCGAGGGCCACGACGGCCCTCTCCGGCCGCGCCAGGATCGCGGCGAGGCCGTCACGGCCGGCCCGCGTGACGGGCTCGGGCAGTCCGGGACGTCCCGGCTCGGCCGGCTGCGCGTACGTAGGGTCACCCATGGCCCCGACCCTAACCGGATCAGCGCTCCTCGCGCCGCGAGTCCCGCACCCGGCGCAGCCGATTGACCGTAATCGGGTCGTGCGCGAGGGCGCGGGGATCGTCGAGGAGGGCGTTCAGGAGCTGGTAGTAGCGCACCGGCACCATGCCCAGCTCCTCGCGCACCGCGCGTTCCTTGGCGCCGGGGCCCGGCCAGTCGCGCCGTTCGAGGGCGAGCACGGCACGGTCCCGCTCCGAAAGCTCGTGTCCGTTCATGCCGACACGTTATTCCGCGCTCTCCGCGGCCACCGCCCGGTTCTGGATGCGGCCGAGCACGGATGCAGGGTTGCCGTTGCGCTCCACGGCCTTGCCGATGTCCTTCTTGATGTCGGCGGAGACCTGCGCCCAGGACGTCTTGCCCACCGGGTAGAGCTGCGAGGTCGGCAGCTCCTTGAGGAACTTGCCCAGCTCGCTGTCGCCGCGCTCGGCGGCCATCGTCTCGGACGCCGACCTGGTCACGGGCAGGATGTCGTACTCGTTGGAGAATTCGAGCACGTTCTTCTTGCTGTAGACGTAGTCGAGGAACTTGCCGGCCTCCTTGCGGTGGCCGTTCTGCTTGAACGCCATCATCCAGTCGGCGACGCCCATCGTGGCCTGCGCCTTGCCGTTGACACCGGGCGCCGGCACCATGCCGAACTTCACGCCCTTCTTGCGCGCCATCTTCATCAGCGTGGGGTGGCCGTTGAGCATGCCGACCTCGCCGCGCGCGAACGCCGCGAAGGCCTCGGCGCGGTTCAGCTCACCGGGCGCCTTCGGGCCGGTCAGGCCCTTGCCGACCAGCTCGTCCCGCAGCCAGGAGAACGTCTTGGCGTTCTGGGCGGAGTCGATGCTGTAGGAGCTGACGTTGTCGGTGTAACCGCCGCCGCCGCTGAGCATCCACATCAGCGTCTCGGCGGGCGCCTCCTCGGGGCCGAGGGGCAGCGCGTACGGGTACTTCACGCCGCGCGCCTTGAGGGTCTTCGCGTCGGCCTGCAGCTCGCTCCAGCTCTGCGGCGGGGTGAGGTTCGCGTCCTTGAAGAGCTTGGTGTTGTAGAACAGCAGGCGCGTGGAGGAGGCGAACGGCATCCCGTACTGGGTGCGGTTGACCTCGCCCGCCTGGGCGAGCGGGGCGAGGAAGTCGGCCTGGGTGGCGATGGACAGGACCTCGTCGGCCTCGTACAGCTTGTCCTGGGCGGCGTAGTCGGCGTAGGCGCCGATCTGGGCCAGGTCGGGCGCCTCGCCCTTCTTGACCATCTCCTTGACCTCGCGGTCCACGTCGTTCCAGGAGAGCACGGTGACGTCGACGTCGATGCCGGGGTTCTCGTCCTCGAACCCCTTGACGACCTTGTCCCAGTACTTCTTGGAGCTGTTCGCGGCGGAGTCGCCGTAGTCCGCGGCCACCAGCTTCAGGGTGACGTCGCCCGAGTCGCCCGGTCCGCCGCAGCCGGCGAGCACACCCGCCATGCCCAGTACGGCCACCGCCGCGGTCAGTCCTGTCACGCGCCGCTGCACAGCTGTCCCACCCTCATTGCTTCCGCGTACTCGGGGCTTGCCCGCCCCAAAGCTTTTGAACTGCGAGTTTCCCCCGAGTCCGGATACAAGGTCTACACCACCCGAGTATCACTTGTGCAACGGCCGCCACAAGGGCCCCAGGAGGCCGGGCACCGTTGCCTGGTGCGGGGTGCGGCTGCTATGCACGTGACGTCTGTGCGGGGCATGTTGGTCTCCCACCGGTCCCGCACCGGTCCCGCACTGACGAGGAGCCTTGGCGCATGTCGCGTACCGCAGCAGAAATAGCCACTCAGCCCGCCTGCTGGCAGCGGGCGGCGGAGGCAGCCGCCTCCTTCGAGGGGCTGCCGCAGCCGGGTGAGCGGGTCGCCGTCACCGGGTGCGGGACCTCGTGGTTCATGGCCATCGCCTACGCGGCGCTGCGGGAGGCCGCGGGACAGGGCGAGACCGACGCCTTCGCCTCGTCGGAGTTCCCCGCCGGGCGGACGTACGACCGGGTGGTCGCGATCACCCGCTCCGGTACGACGACGGAGGTCCTCGAACTCCTCGGGCGGCTCAAGGGGACCGTTCCGACGGTCGCGCTGACCGCCGACCCGAAGACGCCGGTCATGGACGCGGCGGACGCGGTGGCCGTCCTCGACTGGGCCGACGAGGAGTCGGTCGTGCAGACCCGCTTCGCGACGACCGCCCTGGCGTTCCTGCGGGCCGGGCTCGGCGAGATCCCCGGGGTGAAGCCGGTGGCGGACGCCGCCGTCGACGCCGAGCTGGCCATCGCGGAGCCGCTGCCGGCGTCCGTCGTGGGGGCGGAGCAGTGGACGTTCCTCGGGCGCGGCTGGACGTACGGGCTGGCTCTTGAGGCGGCGCTGAAGATGCGGGAGGCGGCGGGGGCCTGGACGGAGTCCTACCCGGCCATGGAGTACCGGCACGGGCCGATCTCCATCACCGGGCCCGGCCGGGTGGCCTGGATGTTCGGCACGCTGCCCGAGGGGCTGGCGGGGGACGTCGCCCGGGTCGGCGGCGAGCTGGTCGCCCGCCAGGAGGCGGACCCGCTGGCCGAGCTGATCCGCGCGCAGCGGCTCGCGGTCGCCCTCGCGGAGGCGCGGGGCTTCGACCCCGACCGGCCGCGGAACCTCACGCGGAGCGTGATCCTCAGCTGAGGCCGGCGGGGGCGCCTTCCGGGCGCCCGGTGCCGCCGCTGCGCGGCGGAGCCTCTCCCCCGCGGTCGCCCTCGCGGAGGCGCGGGGCTTCGACCCCGACCGCCGCTGCGCGGCGGAGCCTCTCCCACCCACCCACCCGGCAGCCGGCACCCGGCAACCCGATCGCCACCGCAGGAGCGGAGCCGGGCGGGTGGCGGGTGTCCGCCGCGCCGCCGGTGCCCGGGGGCCGCCGTGCGAGCCGCGTCCCCGCGAGAAGCGAGCGATTACCGCGAGTGGACTAGACCTTTCATGGGGTGACGCGCGAGACTGGGGGGCGTGAGACACGTCATCGCCCTCGATGTGGGCGGCACCGGAATGAAGGCCGCCCTGGTGGGCGCGGACGGCACCCTGCTGTACGAGGCGCGCCGCCCGACGGGCCGCGACCGCGGGGCCGAGGCCGTCGTGGAGAGCATCCTCGGCTTCGCCGAGGACCTGCGCGCCCACGGCATCGCCCACTACGGCGAGCCCGCCGCCGCGGCGGGCGTGGCCGTACCCGGCATCGTCGACGCGGACCGCGGCGTCGCCGTGTACGCGGCCAACCTCGGCTGGAGCGACGTCCCCCTGCGGGACCTCCTCAGCGCCCGCCTGGCGGGCGTCCCCGTGGCGCTGGGCCACGACGTCCGCACCGGCGGCCTCGCCGAGGGCCGCATCGGCGCGGGCAGGACCGCCGAGCGCTTCCTCTTCGTACCGCTCGGCACGGGCATCGCGGGCGCCATCGGCATCGGCGGCGCCATCGAGCCCGGCGCCCACGGCTCGGCCGGGGAGATCGGCCACATCGTCGTACGCCCCGGCGGCCCGCCCTGCGGCTGCGGCCAGCGCGGCTGCCTGGAGCGCCTGGCGTCCGCCTCGGCGGTCAGCAAGGCGTGGGCCGAGGCGAGCGGCGACCCCACGGCGGACGCCGCCGACTGCGCCAAGGCCGTGGAGTCCGGCGACCCCCGCGCCCTGGAGGTCTGGCACGGCGCCGTCGACGCCCTGGCGGACGGACTGCTCACCGCCCTCACCCTGCTGGACCCGGACACGCTGATCATCGGTGGCGGGCTCGCCGAAGCGGGGGAAACGTTGTTCACGCCGCTGCGGGCCGCCGTCGCCGCACGCGTCGTGCAGTTCCAGACGCTGCCCGACATCGTCCCCGCGGCCCTCGGCGACACCGCCGGGTGCCTGGGCGCGGGGCTCCTCGCCTGGGACCTCGTCGACGCCCCGGAGCCCGCCGCCACGCACCGCGACCCCTCGCACCCCGACACCCCCCATCCCGACGCCACGGAGGTAACCGCCTGATGGCCGCCAGCAAGGTTCTCACCGGTGCCCGAGTGGTACTGCCGACCGGTACGGTCCCCGCGGGCCGCGTCATCGTGGACGGCGCGCGCATCCGCGGGAGCGCTCCCGCGGACGCCGAGACCGTCGACCTGTCCGGCCACTGGCTGGTCCCCGGCTTCGTGGACATCCACAACCACGGCGGCGGCGGGGCCTCCTTCACCTCGGGCACCGTGGAGGACGTCCTCAAGGGCGTGCACACGCACCGGCTGCACGGCACGACCACGGTCGTCGCCTCGACCGTCACCGGCGAGATGGACTTCCTCGCCCAGCGCGCCGGGCTCCTCAGCGAGCTGGCCGAGCAGGGCGACATCGCCGGCATCCACTTCGAGGGCCCCTTCATCTCGCCGTGTCGCAAGGGCGCGCACAGCGAGGGCCTGCTCAGGTACCCCGACCCCGCGGACGTCCGCAAGCTGGTCGACGCCGCCCGCGGCCACGCCAGGATGGTCACCCTCGCCACCGAACTCCCCGGCGGCATCGACTCCGTACGGCTGCTCGCCGAGCACGGCGTCATCGCGGCGGTCGGCCACACGGACGCCACGTACGAGCAGACGGTGGAGGCCGTCGACGCCGGTGCCACCGTCGCCACGCACCTCTTCAACGCCATGCCGGGCCTCGGCCACCGCGCCCCCGGACCGATCGCCGCCCTCCTGGAGGACGAGCGGGTCACCGTCGAGCTGATCAACGACGGCACGCACCTGCACCCGGCCGCCCTGGAGCTGGCCTTCCACCGCGCGGGCGCGGACCGCGTCGCCTTCATCACGGACGCGATGGACGCGGCGGGCTTCGGCGACGGCCGGTACATGCTCGGCCCGCTGGAGGTCGAGGTGAGGGACAGCGTGGCGCGGCTCGTCGAGGGCGGTTCCATCGCGGGTTCCACCCTCACCCAGGACCGCGCCTTCAAGCGCTCGGTGACCGTCGACCGGCTGTCCGTCGAGGACACCGTCCGCGCCCTGTCCGCCAACCCCGCCCGGCTCCTCGGGATGTACGACACGGTCGGCTCCCTGGAGCCCGGCAAGTACGCCGACCTGGTGGTACTCGACGAGGACTTCGACCTCAAGGGCGTCATGCGCAGGGGCGAATGGGTGGTAGCGCCCCATTAGGGGCGGCCCATCACTTTCTGACCCCCCGTCCACTGGCGGGCGCACGAAGGCGGTTGACCCTCACCCCTGGGCCAACCGCCTTCTGTTTGGCATGATCAGAGCCGTAGAGGGAGCGTCGGCGAGCACGTTCCGCGGGACGGCTTCGGGGGGTGGCACGGGTGATTCTCACCGTCACGCTGAACACCGCCCTCGACCTCACCTACCGCGTGCCCGCCCTCACCCCGCACGCCTCGCACCGCGTGACCGAGGTGACCGAACGCCCCGGCGGCAAGGGCCTCAACGTCGCCCGCGTCCTCGCCGCCCTCGGCCACGACGTGACCGTCACGGGCTTCGCGGGCGGGGACACCGGGCGCGCCCTGCGCGAGCACCTGGCCGCCGGTGAGCCCCGCGTCACCGACGCGCTCGCCCGGGTCGCCGGGACCACCCGCCGCACGCTCGCCGTGGCCGACGCCACGACGGGCGACACCACGCAGTTCAACGAGCCGGGCCCCGCCGTCGCCCCCGCCGAGTGGACCGCCTTCCTCGACACCTACGACGAGCTGCTGCGCACCCCGGGGACACGCGCCGTCGCGCTCTGCGGCAGCCTGCCGCCCGGCGTCCCCGTCGGCGCCTACGCGCTCCTCGTACGCGCCGCACGCGCCGCCCGCGTGCCGGTCCTGCTCGACACCAGCGGGGAGCCGCTGCGCCGCGGCGTCGCCGCCCGCCCCGACATCGTCAAGCCCAACGCCGACGAGCTGGCCGAGCTGACCGGCTCCCACGAACCCGGGCAGGCCACCCGCGACGCCCGCCGCAGGGGCGCGCACGCCGTGGTCGCCTCCCTCGGTGCCGACGGGCTCCTCGCCGTCACCCCCGAGGGCGCCTGGCAGGCCAGGCCCCCGGCCGTGGTCCGCGGCAACCCGACGGGAGCGGGCGACTCGGCGGTCGCCGGGCTGCTCTCCGGCCTCGCCGAAGGGCTGCCGTGGCCGGAGCGCCTGGCCCGTGCCGTCGCCCTCTCGGCGGCGACGGTGGCCGCCCCTGCGGCGGGCGAGTACGACGCGCGCACCTACGAGGACCTGCTGCCGCGCGTCACGGTGACCGACCGGGCCGCGGCGTGACCTGATCCGCCACACGAAACCGCAAACTGGGGAGCACCGTGTCACTGGTCAGCACCGGCGAACTCGTCGCGGAGGCCCGCGCCGCGGGTCACGGCGTCGCCGCGTTCAACGTCATCACCCTGGAGCACGCCGAGGCCATCGCCCTCGGCGCCGAGCGCGCCGGGGTCCCCGCGATCCTCCAGATCTCCGAGAACGCCGTGAAGTTCCACCGCGGGCGCCTCGCCCCCATCGCGGCGGCGGCGACGGCGGTCGCCCGCTCCTCCTCGGCCCGCCTCTCGCTCCACCTCGACCACGTCACGGACGTGGCCCTGCTGCGGGCGGCCCACCCCGAGGGCTTCAGCTCGGTCATGTTCGACGCCTCGAAGCTGTCGTACGAGGAGAACGTGGCGGCCACGGCCGAGGCCGTGCGCTGGGGTCGCGCGCGGGGCATCTGGGTCGAGGCGGAGCTGGGGAAGGTGGGCGGCAAGGAGGGCGAGGCGCCGCTGGACGCCCACGCCCCGGGGGTGCGCACCGACCCGGCGGAGGCCGCCGCGTACGTGGCCGCGACGGGCGTCGACGCGCTCGCGGTGGCGGTGGGCTCCTCGCACGCGATGACGGAGCGCACGGCGGCCCTCGACCACGCCCTGATCGCGTCCCTGGCGGCGGCCGTCCCCGCCCCGCTGGTGCTGCACGGCTCCAGCGGCGTCCCTGACGACGAGATCCGCCGCGCGGTCGCGTCCGGCATGGTGAAGATAAACGTGGGCACGGCCCTGAACACGGCGTTCACGGGCGAGGTCCGCGCGTACCTGGCGGCGGACGCCGAGGGCGTGGACCCCCGGAAATACCTCGTCCCGGCTCGCGAGGCGATGGCCGGGACGGTGGCGGACTTCCTGGGACTGCTGCGGTGACCCTCGGCGGGGGCGCTCAGGGCTAGCCCTGTTCGCCCTTGACGAGCCACATCTGGTCGATGTTCGCGCCGACCGAGCCGCAGAGGTTGCTCTGGTCGCAGGTGAGCGTGACGGTGTTGGTGCCCTTGGTGAGCTGCACGACGGCCCAGGTGTTCGTCCAGCCCTTCTCCCAGTCGCCTTCCTTGGCGCCGGCGAAGTTCTTCATGTTCAGCGGGCGGGTCTGCTTCTTGCCGTTGACGAGGATCGTGGCGTTGGAGTCCTTGCCGGGGACGCCGTAGTTCACCCGCAGGCTGTACGAGCCCGCTTCCTCGATGCCGTCGACCGTCCACGTCACCTGGGCGCCGACCTTGTCGAAGCCCGCCACGTAGACGCCGCCGTCGGCCTTCGCGCCCGCGACGTCGGACGCCGTGGTCGTGCCGCCGTCCAGCTTCAGGGCCTTCGCGTCCGTCTTCGGCAGCTCGGCTTCCTTCTTCGGCTTCTTCGTCGGCTTCTCGCTCGGCTCGACGGTCTCGGCCTGCGTCGGCTTGCCGCTCGCCTCCGCGCCGCCGTCCTGCTTGTCGCCGTCACCGCCGAAGACCAGGGCCGCGCCGATGCCGACGGCGACGACGGCCACCACCGCTGTCGCCGCGATGAGCAGCCCCTTGCTGTTGGGGCCGCGGCCCCGGCCCGAGGGCGCGGGCGCGTGCTGCGGGTGCGCGGCGGGGGCCCCGCCCGGCTGGGCCTCGGGCGCGGTGTAGTGCGCGTTCGGCTGGCCGTATGCCTGCTGGGGCTGCTGCTGCGGGACCTGCTGCCCGTACGCCTGGTGCTGGCCGTACGCCTGCTGCTGCCCGTACGTCTGCTGACCGTAGGCGGGGCGGCGGTCGCCGACCGCTCTGACGTGGTTGTACGAGGAGCGCGGACCCGGGTACCCGTAGCCGCCCCCGCCGCTGGGCGGGGTCGCCCCGGCAGCCTGCCCGTCCTCGTACAGGTAGCCGAACGGATCGTCGTCGCCCTGCGGCGCGCTCGGCGTGTTCTCGCCGTTATTGCCGGGCGTCATTCCCAGGTCACTCCCTCATATCGCTGACGCGGGGAGCCTACCCGCTCCCGATGAGGCCAACGGGTGGCCTTGACCTCATCGATACCGCTATCCCGCCCGCCGGTGCTGCTTGGCACGTGAGCGTTTCTCCACGTACATCCGCTGGTCGGCGGAGTGCAACACTTCGTCGGCCGACATCCCGCAGTGCGCCCAGCCGATGCCGAAGCTCGCGCCCACGCGGACCGCCCGCCCGTCGACGCGGATCGGCGGGATGATCGCGTTCCGCAGCCGCACCGCGAGGTCCTGGGCGTCGGCGCGGCCGAGGCCGTCCGCGAGGACGACGAACTCGTCGCCGCCGAGCCGCGCGACCGTGTCCCCGTCCCGCACGCCGTTGGTGAGGCGCCGCGCGACCTCGATGAGGACGGCGTCGCCGGTGTGGTGCCCGAAGCGGTCGTTGATCGACTTGAAGCCGTCGAGGTCGCAGAAGAGGACCGCGAGGCCCTTGGTGCCGTCGTCCACGTCGCCCTCGCGGCCCTCGGGCGCGACGGTGTGGACGTGGTGGTCGAAACCGTCGTCCGTCTGGGGGGACGCGGGCCCGAAGTCGAAGCCGTGTTCGTAGGCGGCGTCCAGGGAGTCCACGGCGCTCGGCTGCCCCGCGTGGGGCCTGCGGCAGAGCCGGGCGCCCAGCCTGGCCCGCAGCTCCGCGGAGTTCGGCAGGCCGGTCAGCGAGTCATGGCTCGCCCGGTGCGCCAGCTGCAGCTCGCGCCGCTTGCGCTCCTCGATGTCCTCGACGTGCGTGAGCAGGAAGCGGGGCCCGTCGGCGGCGTCGGCGACCACGCTGTTGCGCAGGCTGACCCAGACGTACGTGCCGTCGCGGCGCGCTAGCCGCAGCTCGGCCCTGCCGCCCTCGGCGGAGGTGCGCAGGAGCGTCCCGATGTCCTCGGGGTGGACGAGGTCGGAGAACGCATAGCGCCGCATCGCCGATGCGGGCCTGCCGAGGAGGCGGCAGAGCGCGTCGTTCGTGCGCAGGATGCGGCCGTGCTGGTCGCCGCCCATCTCCGCGACGGCCATGCCGGACGGCGCGTACTCGAAGGCCTGCCGGAAGGATTCCTCGCTGGCCCGCAGCGCCTGCTGCTCCCGCTCAAGACGGACGAGGGCGCGCTGCATGTTGGCCCGCAGCCGGGCGTTGCTGATCGCGATGGCGGCCTGGAAGGCGTACATCTGCAGGGCCTCGCGGCCCCAGGCGCCGGGCCTGCGGCCGTTGCGCGGCCGGTCCACGGAGATCACGCCGAGCAGCTCGCCGCCGGCGCCTGAGGCGTACATCGGGGCGAAGAGGCGGTCGGCGGGGTGCCACTCGTCCTCGAAGCGCGGCTCGGGTCCCTCGGTGTACCACTGCGGGACGTCGTCGTCGTCGAGGACCCAGCCCTCGGTGTACGAGATGAAGCGCAGGGCGCCCCAGGACTCGCCCATCGCCAGGCGGCGCTCCCAGGCGTCGCGGGAGCCGACGCGGCCGGTGATGAGGGCCTCGGCGGAGGGGTTGCCCGCGAAGGCGGCGACGACGAGGTCGCCGTCCGGGCGCACGAGATTGACGCACGCCAGCTCATAGCCAAGGCCGTTGACGACGCCGTCGGCGACCGTCTGCAGCGTGTCCGCCAGGCTGCGGGCCGTGTTCAGCTCCGCAACCACCTGATGCAGCTGCCGCAGGGTCGCAAGACGGACGTACGGCTCCGACTCGGTCTCCATGCTCGTTCTCCCCGAGACCTCGACAGCAACTCCAGGATGCGCAGCGCCCGCAGTGTCTTCGTCTGCTTCCGTGTCCGTGCGTTCTGTGTCCGTGTGTTCTGTGCCCTTGTTGTTCTGTGCCCTTGTGTTCTGTGCCCTTGTGCCCTCAGTGTCTAATTGCCACCGTCACTGAATCACAGCGAGCTGCCCACCCGGTACACAGGGTCAACAAAATATGGGCCCTGTGACTCAAGTCACAGGTGAGGCACCGCCGTTGGTCCAGACCCTTCGCCGTCCGGGGCGTCCGGCGGCACCGCGTGCCACCTCCGGGTTCCCGTTCCGGGGGCACGGTCACGCGCGCGTGCGGGGCTCCGCTCCGCCGTCGGACCTAGGACCGGTCTCGGCCCAGGGCCCGATGTGACGGAGGAGCCACCCGGGCTAGCGTCGGTACCGTGGCTCACGTACTGAAGACACTCCCCGCCCCGTCCACCCCACGCCACCCGTCACAGGATGGGCATGCTGAGGGGGTGAGCAACGACGAGTTCCGCGCCGCCATGTCCCGCCTGGCCGCCGGCGTCGTCCTGGTGACGGCGCGCGAGCCGGGCCTGGACCCGGACGACCCGAGCGCCCCCGCGGGCGAGGACGTCGGCATGACGGCGACGTCCTTCCTCTCCGTCTCCCTCGACCCGCCCCTGGTCATGGTGAGCCTGCGCGAGGGCTCCCGGATGGACGACCTGCTCGCCGAGCAGCCGATGTGGGCGGTCTCCGTGCTCGCGGAGAGCCAGCGCCACATCGCGGGCCGCTTCGCCATGAAGGGCCGGATCAGCGACCGCCTCCTCTTCGAGGACATCCCGTACGTACGGGGCGAGAGGTCCGGCGCCCCGCTGGTCGGCGGCGCGCTGGCCGCCCTGGAGTGCCGTACGGAGCAGACGGTGCGGGCCGGGGACCACACGCTGGTGATCGGCAGGGTCCTCACGGCGTCCGTGCCCGGCGGTGACGGGGCGCCGCTCGCGTACTTCCGCGGCCGGTACCGGCAGCTCGGCTGAGGCCGCGCGCCGGGGCCCTGCGCTCCCGCCGAGCCCTGCGCTCCCGCTCAGCCCCAGCCCTGGCCCGAGCGCCCGCGCTTGGTCTCGCCGCGCTGCTTCTTGTTCCGCAGCCTGCGTTCATTGATGCCACGGGGGATCTTCGTGGGGCGGCGCGGCTTCGGCGGCGGGGCGGTGGCCTCGGCGAGCAGGGAGACGAGGCGGGTGACGGCCATCTCCCTGTTGCGCCACTGGGAGCGGTGCTCGCTCGCCCGTACGCCGATGACGCCGCCGACCAGCCGGGGGCCGAGCCGCTCGACGGCCCGCTCCTTCCACACGTCGGGCAGCGCGCCGGTGTTCACGAGGTCGAACCGCAGCTCGACCTGGGAGTCACTGGTGTTCACGTGCTGGCCGCCGGGGCCGGAGGACCGCGAGAAACGCCACATCAGCTCGGCCTCCGGCAGGGAGACCGAACCGCGGATACGGAGCTTTTCCGGGGAGAGACCCCCGGACCCCCTGCTGAGACCGGACATGCCCCCATGGTCCCGCGCCTGTCGGGCTCACGTCACGCTCTTTTTCCGGGGCGGCCCCGCCCCCTCCCGGCCACCGGGTAAAGAAAGTAAAGGGAAGTGGAGGGAACTGGAACCTCGGGACGCTGGACGGCGTTGGTACCGATGACGGTAGCTTCGTCCCCAGTACGAAGCGCCCAGCGCACCCAGAGTGCGCACGCAAACGAGGGAAGGGACTCCCGAACAATGGCAGTAAGCCTGTCCAAGGGTGGCAACGTCTCGCTGACCAAGGAGGCTCCGGGCCTGACCGCCGTCACCGTGGGCCTCGGCTGGGACGTCCGCACCACCACCGGCACCGACTTCGACCTGGACGCCTCCGCGATCGCGGTGAACACGCAGGGCAAGGTCTACTCCGACCAGCACTTCGTCTTCTTCAACAACAAGGCGACGCCGGACCAGACCATCGTCCACACCGGTGACAACGTCACGGGCCAGGGCGAGGGCGACGACGAGCAGATCAACGTCAACCTCGCGGGTCTGCCGGCCGACATCGAGAAGATCGTCTTCCCGGTCTCGATCTACGACGCCGAGAACCGCTCGCAGAACTTCGGCCAGGTCCGCAACGCGTTCATCCGCATCGTGAACCAGGCGGGCGGCACGGAGATCGCGCGCTACGACCTCTCCGAGGACGCCGCCACCGAGACCGCCATGGTCTTCGGCGAGCTGTACCGCAACGGCGCGGAGTGGAAGTTCCGCGCCGTCGGCCAGGGCTACGCCTCGGGCCTGGTCGGCATCGCCCAGGACTTCGGCGTCAACGTCTGAGGTCCCCCGACGGCCGACCGAGGGCGCTGACGCCCCGGCCGGCCGGAGCCCGGAGAAGTCCCGCCCGCACACCGTTCACCACGGCGTGCGGGTGGGGCTTCTCTGCGTTCGGCCCCCGGTGACCGCGTTCCGTCCGGCCCCTCCGTTGACGGGAACTCCCACTAGTATGAATACTTGAATAGTCGCCCGGGGGTCGTCCTGGCGGCGCGACCGTGCGAGGAGAAGGGGTGCCGTGGGCGTCGTGAACGGTTCCTGGGCGCGCGCCGCGCTGCCCCTGTGCCTGCTCGGAATCCTCGACGGCGAGCCGAGGAGCTACGGATACGCGCTGCTCAGCAGGCTCGCCGAAGCGGGGTTCACGGGCGTGAAGCCCGCGACCCTCTACCCCGCGCTCACCCGCCTCGAAGAGGAGGGCGCCGTCGAGGTCGAGTGGGGCGCGGGCGAGGGCGGCCCCGGGCGGAAGTACTACCGGATCACCGAGGAGGGGCGGGCGAGGCTGCGGCGTGACCAGGCTGCGTGGGGTGAGTTCACCCGGACCGTCGCCTCGCTCCTCGCAGAGGGGGACGCATGAGCGGGACACGGGGCACGAGCCTCACATGGACCAGGGAAGAGGACGAGGACTGGGCCGCGACGGTCGAGGTGCGCCTCGTGCTGCGGCACGACGCGCCCGTCGGGCTCGCCGACGAGGTGCTCGCCGAGGCCCACGAGATCGTGACCGAGGCCGGCAGGCCCGCGCCGGAGGTCCTCGGGACCCCGGAGGAGTACGCGCGTACCGTCGCCGCCGAGCGCATCGGCGAGGCACACCGTGCCCGCGTCGACGCGGACGGCCTGACGCCCGGCGAGCGGATCGTCGCCGCCCAGGTGTCGCTCGGCCTCCTCGGCCTCGGGCTCTGCGTGCTCGACTGGGTCCAGGACGGCCTCTGGGCGGAAGTGACGCCGTCCGGCGCGGCGGCCCTCGCGGCGATCGCGCTCACCCTGGCGTGCGCGTCCTTCGCCGTGGTGGCCGGCGCGGCCGGGCGGTGGCGGGGCATGGGGGGCTTCGCGGCCGGAGGCGTCACCGCCCTGCTCGGCGGCGGTGTGCTCGCGGCCGTCCTCCCCGAGGAGCGGCTGTTCCGCGTACCGCTGCCGGTGCTCGCGCTCGGCTGCGCGGCCGTGGCGGCGGCGGCCGCGGCGCTCCCGAAGGCCCGTATCGACCGGTGGCTCGCCGCGCCGCCCCCCGCGGGCGACGACGAGGCGTGGCTCGCCCGCCTCGGCAGGCTCCTGCGCGGCAGGCACGCGATGCCCGCGGCCGAGGCACGCGGCCATGTGCGGGAGGCGCGGCAGCACCTCGCCGCCGCGCCGGAGGGCGAGAGCGCCGAGGACGCCTTCGGCGACGTGGAGGTGTACGCGCTGCGGCTGGCCGAGGGCCCCGCGCGCAAGGGCCGCCTGGCCCGCAGGAAGCTGTGGGGGACGGGGGCCGCCGCCCTGTTCTTCACGGTGCTGCTGGTGGACGACCTGGTCGGCGGCGGGGGCGGCTCGCCGTTCTGGACGGCCCTGCACGTCGCGGTCGTAACCTTCCTGCTGTGGGCCCTCTGGACGGAGTGGCGCGAGATCCGGCCCGCGCCGCGCCGCCCCGCGGACTGACGCCCGACCCGCACGGCCGGTGGCGGGTCAGGGTCAGGGCCAGGGTCAGGGGCGGTCCGGTTTGCCGTCCCCGTAGAGCCAGTCGCCCCAGATCCGGCGGACCCTCGCTCGGGCCGCTTCGCCGCCCGCGTGCTGCTCGGCGTACTCCGTGAAGTCCCGGGTGCTCGCGTTGCCGTGCCGGTGCGTCCTGGTCCAGCCGCGCACGAGGGCGCGGAAGGCGGTGTCGCCCACCGCGCGGCGGACCTTGTGGATGACCATCGCGCCGCGCTCGTAGACCGGCGGGTCGGAGATGTGCGCGGCGTCGGGCGGCCTGCCGGGCGGGAAGGCCCAGACGGCGGCGTCGTCCGCGGGCTTCGCGTAGCGCGTGCCCGCGTAGAGCTGGTCGAAGACGTGCTGCGCGCTGTCGCCGCCGTGGTCCTCCGCGTACAGCCACTCGGCGTAGGTCGCGAAGCCCTCGTTGAGCCACATGTCGCGCCAGGACATCGGCGTCACCGAGTCGCCGAACCACTGGTGGGCCAGTTCGTGGACGAGGAGCCCGGTGCTGGGGGCGCCGGGGAAGACCGGGCGGGTCTGCGTCTCCAGGGCGTACCCCGCGTCCCGCTCGCGCTCGACGACGGCGCCGGCGGCGGAGAAGGGGTAGGGGCCGAAGTTCCTCTCGCCCCACTCCAGGACGGCCGGGAGCTTCGCGAGGGCCTTCCGGCCCGCCTCGGCGCCCTTGATGTCGACGGCCGTGACGACCGGCAGCCCGCGCCTCGTCGTCGTGGACTCCGTCTCGTACTTCCCGATGGCCACGGTCGCCAGATAGCTCGCCATGGGTTCGGGGCTGTGCCAGGAGAAGGTGGTGCGGCCGTTCTTGGCGGGCTCGCCGTCCACACCACCGGCCGGTTCGCCGTTGGAGACGGCCCGCAGCCCCTTGGGGACGGTGATCCGTATGTCGTAGGCGGCCTTGTCGCTCGGGTGGTGGTTGCCGGGGAACCAGGCCATGGAACCGGCCGGCTGGCCGAGCGCGAGCGCCCCGTCGGCGGTCCTGAGCCAGCCCTCCTCGGAGCCGTCGGGGTCGGTCACGGTCTCGGGGGTGCCGGAGTAGCGCACCTTCGCGTGGAACGTCCGGCCCCTGGCCAGGCCGTCGGCCGGGCGGACGGTCAGCTCGTGGCCCGCACGGCGGAAGCGGGCCGCCTCGCCCTCGACGGTGACGCCGGAGACGTCGAGCCCCCGCAGGTCGAGGTTGAAGGCGCTGAGGTTCTTGGTGGCGCGCGCGGTGATCTCGGCGGTGCCCGTGAGGCGCCCCGCAGCGGGTTCGTAACCGAGGGTCAGCCCGTAGTGCGTGACGTCGTAGCCGCCGTTGCCCAGCTTGGGGAAGTACGGGTCGCGCACGCCGTCCCCGCCCGGAGTGCCGCCGGTGCCCGTACCGCCGCAGGCCCCGACGGCCGCGGTGGCGAGCAGGGTGACACCGCAGGTCAGGGCACGGGCGGCGGCGCGGGCGGCCGGGAGTCTTCGCAGGTCCACGCGGTGATCTTATGCGGCATATGTTCCCTGCGGACGGCTGTCCGCCGCCGCCCGTGGCCCGCGGGCCTCAGCGGCTGAGCGCCGCCGCACCGGCTCGCGCGAACTTCTCGTCCAGGTCGCCGCTCGGGGCGCCCGCGACGCCGATGCCCGCGACGGGCGCGCCCTTGGCGGTCACCGGGGCGCCACCGGCGAGGAACAGCGTGCCGGGGATGTCCTTGAGGTTCGGCACCTTGTCCAGGCGCCCGGCCAGCTCGGAGGTGGGGGCGTTCCAGGAGACGGCGGTGTAGCCCTTCTTCTCGGCGGACTCGTAGGACTGCGGGCCCGCGCCGTCGCCGCGCAGCGTGACGATGGTGTTGCCGTTGCGGTCGACGACGGCGACGGATACCCGCTGGTTCTCCTTCTTCGCGGCGTCGAGCGCGGCCTGGGCGGCCTTGGTGGCGGCGGCGACGGTCAGGTGCGTGGACCGGGTGAGGTTCTTGTCGCCCGCGTCGGCGGTGACGGCGGCCTTCGCGGCGGCGTCCGGCGTACCCGCGCTGGCGGAGACGGCACCGAAGACCCCGGCGCCGAGCGCGGCGGCGGCGACGGTCACGGTGAGGGCGCGGGTACGGAGGGAGAGCTTCTGCATCGGGGGCTCCTGGGGTGGTGGCGGCGCGCGAAGGCGCCGCGGGGCTGACGGCCTGGGGTGGTGAAGACCTGACGTGGTGAACACCCGACGTGGTGAACACCCGCCGTGGTGAACACCCGACGTGGTGAAGGCGCTGCGGGTGGGAGGAGCGAGGGAGGGTGCCGGAGGTGGCTGTCCCTCTCCGCCCTCTGCCGTCCATCCTGGGGTCGCACCCGTGCCCCGCCCCTCCACGGACCGGCTGGGAGCCGCGCGCGGCTCGGCCGATGCCGGGGTCGGCCGATCGGTTGACCCCCCGCTGGCCCGACCGGGCCACAATGAGGTGTCCGCCCAGTTCAGCGACCGCGTGACGGCGCTACGAGCTACGGGCGGCCGACCGGCCGGAGACACCCGTACGAGAGGGAGGCGCCCCGTGGGACAGCGCACGCCGGGCCACCGCCCCCGCCCGTCGGGCCCCGGCACCCCCGCACCGGATCCCGACGCCCGCTGGCTCGCGGCCGTCATGCACGCGACGTTCTTCCTGCTCCTCGCCACCTCGCTGGCCCGCTTCCTGCTGCGCCACCCCGGCGGCGCGCGCCTCCCGTGGATCATCGCGCTCTCGGCGGTCCTGGCCCTCCTCTACGCCCTCCCCTTCCTGACGGGCACATCGCGGGACAGGCGCGCCACGCCGTCCTCCCTGGAACCCGGTGCCCGCCCGGCCCCCCGCGATCTCACCTGGCTCACCCTGGTCGTCGCGGTCTGGCTGGTCCTCGTCGTGCTCGCGCCGAGCTTCGGGTGGTGCGCGGTGCCGCTCTTCTACACCGGGCTGCGCACGCTGCCGCCGCGCGCGGCCCTCGCCCTGGTGGCCGTCCTGACCGGCTGCGTGGTCGCGTCGCAGCTGCGGCTCGCGGGCCGCTTCGACCCGGACCTGGTCCTCGGGCCGCCCGCCGTCTCGGCGATCGCGACGGCCGTCTTCATCCACATGCGGCGCCAGGCCGCCCGCCAGCGCGAACTGATCGACGACCTCATCCGCACCCGCCGCGAACTGGCCGCCACCGAGCGCCGCGAGGGCACGCTCGCCGAACGCCAGCGCCTCTCCATGGAGATCCACGACACCCTCGCCCAGAGCCTGTCGAGCCAGCAGATGCTGCTCCAGGCGGCCGACCGCCTCTGGGACAGGGACCCGGCGAAGGCCCGTGCCCATGTCCGTACCGCCGAGTCGGTCACCGAGCGCGGCCTCGCCGAAGCCCGGCGCTTCGTGCACGACCTGGCGCCCGCCGACCTCGCCGACGGCGGCGGTCTGCCGCAGGCCCTGCGGGCGCTCGCGGAGCGGGAGTCGGATGCCGGGCTCACGGTGCGCTTCCACGCCGAGGGCGCCCCCGTGCCGCTGCCGGACCGGGTCGGCTCCGCGCTGCTGCGGACGGCGCAGGGCGCGCTGGCCAACGTACGAGAACACGCCGGTGCCACCACCGCGGCGCTGACCCTGACCCTCCTCGACGACCAGGTGGTCCTGGACGTCGCGGACGACGGCCGCGGCTTCACCCCGCCGTCCGGGGCGACGCCGCCGACGGGCGTACGCGGCCACGGCCTGCCCGCGATCCGCGCGCGGGCCCGGCAGCTCGGCGGCACGCTGACCATCGAGTCGGCGCCGGGTGAGGGATCGGTCCTCTCCGTGGCGATCCCCCTCGGCCCGACGCCGCCCCCGCCGGACGCACCGCCCCCGTCCCACGCGCCGCCCCCGCCCGACGCCCCATCGCCCCCGCCGGAGCCGCTGCCATGAACGACCGCGCACCACGCCCCGTCCGCCTCCTGGTCTGCGACGACCACGTCGTCGTACGCGCGGGCCTGCTCGCCCTGCTCGGCAGCGCGCCGGACATCGAGGTGGTCGGCGAGGCGGGCACGGGCGAGGAGGCGGTCGCCCTGGCCGCGAAGCTGACGCCGGACGTGGTCCTCATGGACCTCCAGCTCGGCGAGGGCATCGACGGCGTGGAGGCGACGCGCCGCATCGCCTCGCCGTCGCCGGGCGCCCCGCCGCACGTCCTCGTCCTGACGACGTACGACACCGACGCGGACATCACGCGGGCGATCGAGGCGGGCGCCACGGGTTACCTCCTCAAGGCGGAGCGTCCCGAGGAGCTCTTCTCGGCGATCCATGCCGCGTCCCGTGGCCGCACCACGCTCTCGCCGCCGGTCGCCTCACGCGTCATGGCCCGCATGCGCGCCCCCCGGCCCACGCTCACGGACCGCGAACGCGACATCCTCGGCCAGCTCTCGCGGGGCCTCGGCAACCGTGACATCGCCCGCGCCCTGTTCATCAGCGAGGCCACGGTCAAGACCCACCTGGGCCGCATCTACGACAAGCTCGGCGTCGACACGCGGGCCGGCGCGGTGGCGGTGGCGAAGGAGCAGCGGCTGCTGCCGTGACCGCGGGGCCGCCCGCGGGGCCGTGCGGCGGAGGCGGATCAACCGGTCCGGCGCGGCCGGCGGCCAGGCCGTGACACCATCGGCTCCGTGCTCGACATCGGCTACGCGCTCTCCCGCCGCTTCCCTGACCCTCCGCAGCTCGACTACGGCCGCGCGGACGTCCGCACGCTCCGCCATGACCTGTTCTGCGGGGACGTGTACCTGGCGGACACCGAGGCGGACCGGGAACTGTCCACAGCCTGGGGATGGGTGCCCGTCCTCGACTTCGCGTGGGCGCTGTGCGACATCGTGGAGGCCCTGGACGAGGACCCGCTCGGCAGCAGGGCCTCGCGGCCGCAGTACGCGGAGCTGGACTTCACCGAGTCCACGGATCGGATGCTGTTCGTCCGGCGGTTCGGCTGGGTGGACATCGAGGCGGACTGGATGGACGCGGAGGAGGCTCCGCTGGCCTTCTCCCACGCCGAGCTCCGGCGCGAGGCGCGCGACTTCCTCCACGACCTCGTGGCGGACCTCACGGACCTCCACGACTCCCTCGCGGACAACCCCGCCCTGTGGTCCCTCCTCGCCCGCTACCCCCGCCTCCCCGCCTAGGGCGTGCTTCGAGAGCCCCGCCGCCCCGCGGCCGACGCCCCCCGCCCGGCTCGCCCGCCCCTCCGCAGCGAGACCGCATCGTAGGAGCGGCCTAGAGGCCGGCCACCCGTACGCCCACCTGGGCCGCGAAACCCGCCGCCAGGTCCATCAGCTGCTCCGGGCTGATCACCGCCCCCGCCAGACACTCGATGCCGCGCGCGATGTGGAGCTCCCCCGCGGCCCGCAGATCGACGTCCTTCATCCGCGTGCCGCTGAAGTCCGCCCCCCGCACCGAGCAGCCGGCGAACGCCACCCGCTCCAGTGAGGCCAGCGCGAAGTCCGGCTCCACCAGCACGCAGTCCTCGAAGACCACGTCCCGCAGCCGCGCCTTCCGCAGGTTCAGGTAATCGATCTTCCCGCCCCGCACCACGACCCGCTCCAGCACGCCCCCGTGCAACTGCACACCGCCGAGCCGCGCGTCCACCACCTCCACGTCCCGCAGCGACGCCTCCGCCAGGTCCGTGCCCACCCCTCGCGGCTCCCGCACGACGGAGTCCACGAAGCGGGCCCGGCTCAGCCGGGTCTCCCCGAGCCCGCAGCCCGTCAGCGCGCAGTCCATGAAGAGCGCGCCGCCCCCGTCCATCCCCCCGAGGTCGAGGCCGTCGAACTCCACCCCGTCATAGTCACCGTCGGGCACCAGCTCCCCGCCGTCGAACGCCCGCAGCGAGGGCAGCCGCACCTCCGCCCGCCGCGCCGCCTTGACCACCGGAGCGCCCTTCGAGGACCGCGAGGACTTCGTCGTCTGAGCCATCCCCCCATCCTGCACGCCCCCACTGACAACGCCCGCGCCGACAACGCCCCGCGGGACACCCCGCGCACACCCCCGCCCGATGTCACATCCCGGCCCGCCCCACCCGTCGTAGAGGACGAAGCCCGCAGAGAGGAAGCCCCGCAATGCCCACGCCCCACGCCACGCACGTCACCGTCATCGGCGGCGGCTTCGCCGGACTCACCGCGGCGATCACCGCCGCGGAGGCCGGCGCCCGCGTGACCCTGCACGAGTCCCACCACACCCTCGGCGGCCGGGCCCGCACCGCCCAGGGCCCGTACCGGACGAACGAGGGCCCGCACGCCCTCTACAACGGCGGCCCGCACTGGACCTGGCTCAAGCAGCGCGACCTCATCGGCCCCCTGGCCCCGCTGCCGCCCCTGGAGGGCGCCCGGCTCCGCTTCCACCACCGCGGCAGGCTCCGCCGCACCCCGCCCCTCGCCCTGCTCAAGCTGCTCCGCCACAGGAGCGAACAGGCACCCGTCGACGAGGACTTCCTCACCTGGGCCACGCGCCATGTGGGCGAGGAGGGCGCGCGGGCCGCCGCGCACTACGTCGCCGTGGCCACGTTCCACCACGACCCCGGCTCCCTCTCCGCCCGCTTCACGCAGGAGCGCCTGCGCCGCACGGCGAAGCTGCCCCCGGAGGCGCACTACCCGCGCGGCGGCTGGGACTCGGTCATCGACCGCATGGCGGGGATGGCCTGGAACCTCGGCGTCCGGGTGGAGACGCTGGCCCGCGTCGACGACATCGCCGACGTCACGGGGCGCGGCCCGGTCATCGTGGCCACGTCGCTCGACGCGGCCCGCAGGCTGCTCGGCGGCGACCCGGCCCTGCGCTGGGAGAGCGGCCGCACCACCCTCGTCGACGTGGCGTTCCGGACGCGGCGCGGGGACGCCTTCGCCGTGTCGGACCTGGACCGCACCGGCTGGGTCGAACGCTTCACCGCCCAGGACCGCACCCTCGCCCCGGCGGGCGAACAGCTCGTGCAGGCGCAGCTCCCGCTCGCCCCCGACGAGTCGAAGGCGGACGGCGTCGCCCGCGCCGAGCACCTGCTCGACCTGGGGTTCAGCGGCTGGCGTGAGCGGCTGACGTGGCGCCGCGCCTCGGTGGCGACGGGCCGTACGGGCGCGGTGGACCACCCCGGCACCACGTGGCGCGACCGTCCCGCGATCGACCGCGGCGACGGCGTGTACCTGGCGGGCGACCAGGTGGCGGCGCCCGGCCTGCTCTCCGAGGTGTCGTTGAACAGCGCGGTGGAGGCCGTGTCGCTGGCGCTGACGAGGCCGGAGTGGAGGACGAAGCGGGGGCTTGACCTCAATTCCACTTCAGGTTGAAGGGTTGCGGGACGAGGCCACCGGCACCCGCCGGCCGCCCGCGTCCCAGAGGAGCACTCATGCCCGCCCCCCGAGGCAGCACCATGCACGCCGTCCGCCTCCACGCCTTCGGCCCCGCCGAGAACCTCGTGTACGAGGAGACGGCGCGCCCCGAACCGGCCCCCGGCCAGGTCCGCGTGGCCGTGGCCGCGGCCGGCGTGCACCTCCTGGACACCGCGATCCGCGAGGGCGTACAGGGCCCGCTGCCCGAGCTGCCCGCCCTGCCCACGATCCCCGGCCGCGAGGTGGCGGGCACGGTCGAGGCGCTGGGCGAGGGCGTCGACGCGTACTGGCTCGGCAAGCGCGTCGTCGCCCACCTCGGCTTCACGCTGGAGACCCCCCTGGGCTCCCCCAACTCCGGGGGAGGCTACGCCGAACAGGCCGTCACCGAGGTCTCCCGCCTCCACGAGCTGCCGGCCGGCCTGGACTTCCCCGAGGCGGTCGCCCTGATCGGCACGGGGCGCACGACGATGGGGATACTCCGGTTCGCGGAGCCGGCCGCCGGCTCCGTGGTCGTCGTGCCCGCCGCGGCCGGCGGCATCGGCACGCTCCTCACGCAGTACGCCGGACATCGCGGGGCCACGGTCATCGGCCTGGCGGGCGGCCCCGGGAAGACGGCCCGCGTCCGCGCGAACGGCGCCGACCTGGCCGTGGACTACCAGGACCCGGCCTGGCCCGACGAAGTGCGCGCGTACCTGAAGGAGGAACTCGGCGGGCGCTCCGCCACGGTCGTCTTCGACGGCGTGGGCGGCGACGCGGGCCGGGCCGCGGTGGACCTGCTCGGCCCCGGCGGCGTGCACCTCGTCTTCGGCTGGTCCGGCAGGGGCCCGCACGACGGCGAGCCGCTCAGCGAGGAGGAACTGGCCGCGCGCGGCATCACGCGCGTCGACGTCCTCGGCCCGGCGATGCTGCGCCGGGTGGGCGGTGACAACCCGCTGCGCACCCTGGAGCTCGCCGCCCTCGCCGAGGCGGGCACGGGCCACTTCACCCCGGCCGTGCAGCGCTACCCCCTGGCCGAGGCCGCCGCGGCCCACCGCGCACTGGAGTCCCGCGGCACGATGGGCAAGGTGGTCCTGGTCCCCTGACCCCGGGCGTCGGCGAACCCGCCGTCAGGTCTCAGGCGCCGCCACCGAGCGCCGAGAGCGCGTCATCGGTCAGCCGGTACACGGTCCACTCCGACTGGGGCCGCGCCCCGAGCGACCGGTAGAAGGCGATCGACGGCTCGTTCCAGTCGAGGACGGACCACTCCAGGCGCTCGTAGCCGCGCTCGACGCAGATGCGGGCGAGTTCGGTGAGCAGCGCCCTGCCGTGGCCGCCGCCGCGCGCCTCGGGGCGTACGTACAGGTCCTCCAGGTAGATGCCGTGCACCCCGCGCCACGTCGAGAAGTTGAGGAACCACAGCGCGAAGCCCACGGTCTCGCCGGAGGCGTCGTCCTGCGCGATGTGCGCGAACGCGGCGGGCCGCTCCCCGAACAGCGCCTCGCGGAGCTGCGCCTCGCTGGCCACGGCCTCGTCGGCCGCCTTCTCGTACGTGGCGAGGTCGCGGACGAGGGCATGGATGACGGGCACGTCGGCCGGTACGGCGGTACGAATCATGCGGGCAGGTTAAGACCCTGTCTTTGAACCCTCGCCTGCGCCCCCTTCACTCCCCGATGAGCCGCCGGGCGAGCTCCAGGTCGTCGGCGTCCAGCGGCCTGCCGTCCTCGATCTCCCAGAGCGCGTTCTGCAGGACACGTCCGAGCGTCCAGGCGCGGGCCCGCTCCCGGTCGAGGCCGAGGACGTCGGTCATCGCGTCGAAGCGCCACCGCACCTCGTCCGGTGCGAACGCGTTGTTCAGGGCGGGCCAGAGGTCGAAGCCGGGGTCGCCGGCCAGCGGCTTCGGGTCGATGGCGAGCCACGGCTCGCGCTCGGACGCCAGGACGTTCTCGAAGTGCAGGTCCCAGTGGAGCATCCGGTCCCCCGCCTCTCCCATCACCTCGCGCACGGCACCCCCGCACCGCTCGACGAGCGCCCGGTCCGCCGGGTCGGGCACCGCCTTCAGGGCGTCCGGCAGCGCGTCGAGCATCTCCGCCGCGATGTCCGCGAGCCGCCGCATGCCCGCGGGGGCGGGCCCCGCGGTCAGCCGGGCGAGGAGCCGCGCGATGACGAGGACGGCCTCGCGGGTGTCGGCCATGGTGGACAGCATCCGCCGGGAGTCGAGCCGTTCGAGCAGCATCGTGCCGGTCGCCGCGTCGTGGTCGAGGAGCCGCACGGCCCCGTCACCGCCCCACATCCGCAACGCGACCGGCTCGCCCTCGGTCTCCTCGTCGAGGACCTGGAACTTGACCACGGCGGGCGTCCCGTCGCCCCGCAGCACGGGCAGCACGAGTGCCGCCTGCCCGTGCATCGGGCCACCGTCGGGCGTGAGATCCCAGCGCTCGGCGAACTCCCGCACGCGCGCGGGGAGTCCGGCGACGAACGCGCGGCCGGCCTCCCCCGCGTACAGGTGCTGCGACTCGATCAGCCCGTCGGGCACGCGAATGTCGATCACGCCCGCGACCCTACCCACGGGCCCGAGTCCCCCGCACGCCACTTTCCTTCAGGGACGCGGCGAGTACCCGTCCGTCAGGAGATCCCGGCGGCCTTGAGCTCCTCGGCGAACGCCGCTCGCTCGTAGATCGCGTCGCCCGCCGGCTTCTTGCCGTCGATGAAGACGGTGGGCGTGCCCTGGATGCCGTCCTTCGAGAAGGAGTCCATGGCCTCACCGACCCACTTCTCGTACGTGCCGTCGGTCACCGCCTTGTCGAAGGCGTCGCCCCGCAGCCCGTCGACCTTGTCGGCGATCTTCAGCAGGAACGCCGGGGTGAAGGCGTCGTCGCTCTCCTCCGCGGACTGGTTGGCGAAGACGGCGGCGTGGTACTGCGGGAACTTGCCCGCGTCCACCGCGGCCCGCAGCGCGTTCGCCGCCTGCACCGAGCCGCTGCCGCCGAGGTTCTTGTCGAGGAACGAGGCGATCGTGTACTCGACCTTGACCTTGCCCTCGGCCACCGGCCCGACCAGCGCCTGCGCCCCGCCCTCCTCGAACTTGCCGCAGAACGGGCAGCGCGCGTCCTCGTAGATCTTGACCGTGTGCCCGGCCTTCGGGTCGCCCACGGTGATCACGCCGCCCTTGACCGAGGCGGGCACGTCGGCGAGCCGGTCGCTGCCCGCGGGCGGTGCCTTCGCCTCGGGGGCGCCGGCCGCGGGGTCCCGCGACTCACCGGACTTCCCCGGCGCCGCCGAGGAGGACCTCCCCGTGCCGCCGTCGCCGTCGTCGGGACCACAGGCGGACGCGGCCACCCCGATCAGCGCCGCCGCGGCCACCGCGGTGGCGACGCGCCCGGCCTTGCGTCCGGCCTTGTGTACGGCCATGAGTTGAGCCCTTCCCCTCGTGCGAACCCGTGCGGCACGTGTGCGAACCCGTGCCGCACGTATGCGAACCCGTGCGGCACATGCGACACGTGCGGCACATGCGACACGTACGACACGTGCTGTCCGAAGCAGCAAAATCTATCCCGCGCCCGCCGCGCCGCACGATCCGCCCCACGCCCCGCCGCGGCCCCCGCCCCGCATCTCCCCTCCGACCCCTGCCCACGGCCCCCACCTGCGCAGTAACGTCCGCCCATGAGCAGCACGACCCACACGACGAGCCCCACGCCTCCCCCACCGGGCCCCGCGGACACGGTGAACGGCGGCATATCGTTCTGGTACGCGGACGACGGCCTGCCCGCCACGCGCGAACCCCTGGCCTCCGACACCACGGCGGACGTCTGCGTCGTCGGCGGCGGCTACACCGGCCTGTGGACCGCGTACTACCTGAAGAAGGCCGCCCCCTTCCTGCGCATCACCGTCCTGGAGCAGAGGTTCTGCGGCTACGGCGCCTCCGGCCGCAACGGCGGCTGGCTCTACAACGGCATCGCGGGACGCGACCGCTACGCCCGGCGGCACGGCCACGAGGCGGCGGTCCGCCTCCAGCGGGCCATGAACGAGACGGTGGACGAGGTGATCCGCGCCGCCGCCGAGGAGTCGATCGAGGCGGACGTCCACCACGGGGGCGTACTGGAGGTCGCGTACACGCCCGCCCAGCTGGCCCGCCTCAGGGCCTTCCACGCGGCCGAGCTCACGTACGGCGAGAAGGACCGCCTCCTGCTGGGCGCGCGCGAGAGCGCCGAACGGGTCCGCGTCTCCGGCGTGGTCGGCTCCACCTGGACCCCGCACGGCGCCCGCCTGCACCCGGCGAAGCTGGTCAAGGGCCTGGCCGCGGCGGTCGAGGCGCTCGGCGTCACGATCCACGAGTCGACGCCCGTCACGGAGATCAGGCCCAAGCACGCCGTCACCCCCTACGGCACCGTCCGCGCCCCCTACGTCCTGCGCTGCACGGAGGGCTTCACGGCCTCCCTCAAGGGCCAGCGCCGCACCTGGCTCCCCATGAACTCCTCGATGATCGCGACGGCGCCCCTGTCACCGTCCCAGTGGGAGTCGATCGGCTGGGAGGGCCGGGAGACCCTCGGCGACATGGCCCACGCCTACATGTACGCCCAGCGCACCGCCGACGGCCGCATAGCGCTGGGCGGCCGGGGCGTCCCGTACCGCTTCGGCTCGAAGACGGACAACGACGGCCGCACCCAGCGGCCCACGGTCGAGGCGCTGCGCACCATCCTGACCCGCCTCTTCCCGCAACTCGCGGGCGTCCCGGTGGCGCACGCCTGGTCGGGCGTCCTCGGCGTCCCCCGCGACTGGTGCGCGACGGTCACCCTGGACCGCGCGACGGGCCTCGGCTGGGCGGGCGGCTACGTCGGCTCGGGCGTGGCCACGGCGAACCTCGCCGCCCGCACCCTGCGCGACCTGGTCCAGCAGGACTCGGGCCAGGCGGGCCCCACCGACCTGACCGCCCTGCCCTGGGTGAACCACAAGGTCCGCAAGTGGGAACCGGAGCCCCTGCGCTGGCTGGGCGTCCACGGCATGTACGCCACCTACCACGCGGCCGACCGCAGGGAGAGCACCACCCACACCGCCGACTCCTCGCGCCTGGCCCGGTGGGCGGACCGCGTGGCGGGCCGCCACTGACGGCACGAGGACCCCGCCGCCCACGCGCGACGGCCCCGCGATCCGGAGATCACGGGGCCGTCACAGCAGGTCAAGCGCGGAGCCCCCTGTCGGATTCGAACCGACGACCTACGCATTACAAGTTGTCCGATCTCGGTCTACGAGCGTCCACGGGCGTCCACGTTGGGGCTCGCGTTCCTGGTCAGAAGGGTTGCCGGACGCTGCCGGGCAACGGCGGACCACCCCGGAATGAGTGGCGATTGAGACCGCGATTGAGACCACGCCCTCTGATCCAGCCGTTCGACCGGCCCGATCGTTGATGCTGAAGTGCCTGCCTGCGCCACGTGGGTACGCCGTGCAGGAGGTCGAAAGCCTCGTCGAGCAGGCCCCCCGGTCACTACTCTGTACGCATGGTGGCTGAGTCCTCACACAGGGAAGGGGAGGCTGGTGTCCTCCTCGCGAAGCAGTGCCTTGAGAGCACGACGCATATCGAACTGCCGTTCGATGTGTACGAGTGCCCGGAGCAGACCACCGTGATTCGACTTGACAATAAAATAAAACGCTTCGATCTGGCGGGGCATATTATCGCCACTAAACGGCCACTTTTTGTCGAAGTGAAAGCATATAATGTAGTTGGCAAGCAACCGGAAGAGTACACCGAATATCTCGCAAATGCATACAGTGCCACAGCTCGTGATATTCGTGATGGAATTGACCGCAAGCGCGAATTCATGTGGGTGACATGGCACCCGTTTAGTCAAACCAAGTGGGTAAACCTCACCACTAAGAGCGAAATCAAGAGTGCGCTCGCGGTGCATGAGGAAAGCCTTGGCGGGTATGATATCGATGACGATATCGTGGATCTCCTCACGAGTCGCCTATGGTTGATGATGGTTAGCAAGCGGCAGGAGCAGTTGCTTCTGACTCGCGAAGAGCTCTATACGGTGCAGGGCGCTCTTAAGCGCAAAGGAGCCTGACGGTGATCAACGAAACCATGCGTTCAGCCATTCATGAGGCTCTCGGCGCGCATAACGGTGACGATTTGATCCGTGGAGTCAAGAGCGTTCTGATGTACGAGATTTCCGCTCTGGATCCGGCAGTTAAGATCGAGAATACCGGATATTTCAACCACACGTTCGTACCTGATTTGGTTATGACGTGGGGTGAGGGGAGCCGTAAGCAGGAGCGTGACGTTTTTCTTCGGTTCAGCCTTCGAGCGGCCAATGTAGGCCGAGATGTACAAGCGCTAGCCCAAGGGTCACCAGTTTTGCTGGCTCTCAAGGGTAGTGATGTCGCAGAAGAGATTGCGACTGTCCGGCAGGAGATCGAAGAGGCTGGCGAAGTCTTGGTGACCGACGTTCCAGCTTTGGATGAGATCAGGTCTACGGGAGCCGAGCCAACTCCGGGGGAAATGGATGACGTCTCAGATCTGCATCACCGGCGCGGATCCCCGCTGCTTAACCTCGTGCGAACAAGCGTTATGCGCGGCGGCCGTGGCCTCTTGACTACCGAGACGGCGCATGAACTGAGGGGGCGGGTGCGCGGACGCACCAGGGAGACCGAAATCAGCGAGCTGCAAGAGTTCAGCGGTGCTGTCCGAAGCCTCTTCCGTGGGGAGGCGGCTACCCGCCTGGAAAGAGCGGCACAGATCATGCAAATGGGGCTGACGGGAGATGTCAGCCTCATTGAACAGGCGCAGATGGTTGATCCATCCGAAGATGAGTTGATTCGTGGCCGGCTCTCGGAAAGTGAATTGCGGGTAATGCTGCCTTATCTATTGAGGCGAGACGACGTTACTAGCAATCCACGTTACTGGCGCCACTTGGGGTCAATGGTGACGCTTGAGCTTCTGGAGAGTATCTCCAGTGACCTCCAGGGAATCGATCTAACTCGTCTCGTTGAGCCGAACAAGGACTCCTGGCTGGCTCTGCGTGCAGCGCTGTCCTACAACGTTGAACCTGATCGCGATGAGGCGGCGGACAATTCCGCAAGGAGATGGGAAATTCGTGCGCGAATGCTCAATCTCATCATGGGGCAGTATCGAGTAATGGTGACAGCCGATCGGCGTCGCATTCGAACTCGTGAGGACAACCCGCCGGCCCGGTGGGCTGACATTGAGGAATGCCTCCAGGGGTTCCATCTGACAGGGGTCACACTCGACGGTTTGGTCAGGCGGGTTCAGGTTACGGGGGAGCGTCAAGCTGATGTCTATCGGGATGTTCAGTCTATTACTTCGAACATCCAAGATGATTTTCATGTGCCGAGGGTGGAGATCGCCGCGTCGGATCATGAAGGCGCTCCGAGGGTCTCTGCCGACTTCAGTACATGGGCAGCGACGTCCGATAATGGTGTTTCTGTCGATAAGCTGACAGAAATCGCCACCAAAGTGCTGGGATATCGGTTTGAGATGCCTGCTGACTAGCCTTTCTCAACCAAAAATCGTCCGAGCCCCGACCATCTGCCATCGACCCACACCCACCGTGAAGTGGGCGCGATTCATGGCGTCCGCCTGCGGCATTGCCTTGTCCCCTAGGCCGGTCCCCGGGGCCCGCCCACGGAGCAGAGCGCAGCCCGGCGCCCTGATTGAGCAAGGAAATATGCGCCGCGCCGAGAAACGGCGACGTTAGTCAACCTCGGGTCACGCTGTCCGCCAAGAGTCGGCTAGTGAAGCCTGCGGCGCATAGTCGCTCATAGGCAGCTTCGACGTCCTCCGAGACCGCCTGCTCGATCATGAACCCCTGGCGCGGGTACACCATGAGCCTCTGTTGAGCTCCGACCAACATGTCGATGACGAGATGCGGGTCCCCGATGGCATCGACGTACTCCGCAAACGCCATGGGCGTTGACGCACTCACCCACTCGACTTCGGGCCATAGCTTCCTCGCCGTGGCGTACGCCCGCCGTTCCTCATACGGCTTGCTGACCAACAGGGCCGACGACACAGGAATGCCCCGCTCTTCGAGCAGGGCGCGAGAGAAGCGGATGTTTTCGCCCGTGTTCCGGGCACGCGACTCAACGAGGATGGTGCCCGCAGGCACCCCAAGCTCGATCGCCCGCTCTCGATAGTGATCGGCTTCACCTCGAGGCATGCGCTCCCGCGTCGTGCGGCTCGTCGCCCCCGTGAAGACGATGACCGGCATCATCCCGCGCCGGTACAAGTCGGCCGTGGTGTCGGCCACCCCCAAGTCATGGCTGCCCAAACCAACTGCCACGGAGCAGGGGCGTGGTTCGTGGCCCATCTGCTGGAAGTCCCAGAGCCGTTGGGCATCCGCCCACGCCTGCGTAGAGATCACTGGCTCTCGCCTTCCTCGTTCGCCGAGTCGGGCACCTCGAAGTCGTAGGACCACGAGAACCGTGTGGCCGCATGAACCCCGATCGCGTACTCCACCACAGTCCCGTCTGCGGTGTACGTGGTGCGGTGCAGCTCCACCACCCACTCCCCCGGCGAGAGCTGGAGGAGCTGAGCCTCGTCCGCGGTCGGGGTACGCGCGAACAGCTCTTCCTTCATGTGGTCGATCTCGAACCCAGCGTCGTACAGCACGCGGAAGCCGCCACCCCGGCCCGCGGGGCCTGGGGTCGGGTCGACCAACCGCGTCCCCTCGACATGCTCGGGCCGGTAGTAGCTGGTCAGCGTGTGGGTCGGCTGCGCCCCCTCCTTCACGAGGCGCGCACGCGCATAGACCTCAGCACCGTCGGGCAACCCGTGCGCTTCGGCTACGGGTGCCGGCGCTTTCACGCGGCTGACCTGCTGGGTCTGCTCGTTCCTGCGATAGGCGCGCCCCGATGCCACTCGGTCAGCGATGAACGCGACTTCGTCGCCATCGCGCCACTTGGCCTTGTCGTACCGAGCGATACCCAGCCGCTTCAACGGGGTCTGCTGTCGCACGACGGTGCCGTGCCCGCGAGACGAGATCACCAGCCCTTCGGCCTCCAGAGCCTTGTACGCCGCATGAACGGTGGACTTCGATCCCTCACCCGCCTCCACCAGCTCCCGGATGTGCGGAAGCTGCTGGCCAGGGGCGTACTCGCCGTTCCTGATCCGCTCGGCAAGCCGGTCCGCCAGCTCTCGCCACTTGGGTGCCACGCAGAACTCCTCTCGACGCTCCCAGTGAAACACAGTCCCAGGACTGTTGACAGTCCTGGGACTGTGAGTGCATTGTCTTCTCAAGCCGCTCGCAGTCCTAGGACAGCGAGGCGGAGGCGGCTCCTCATTGCTGCTTCCGGCTGCGTCGGTTCGTGATAGCTCGCCACCGCAAGGAGCCACGAACTGGTCGTCCTTTGAGAACTGCATAGGTGGGCCCCGTCTCCCCGAGTCGAAAAGGCGGACCGCGCGGCGAAGAGTCGTGCATCGACGTTTCCGCAGCTCATCGGCTGCGGCCGGTTGCCTCCGCCGCTCGTCTCGTACGAGCGGCGCTGAGGGGAGCCGGAATTCACCGACTTCAGTGATCTACGCAAGGAGTCCTGATGGGCCTCGTTTTTGGCTTCCGTGACGACGAGATGGTCACTCCGCAGGAACAGGGCGTGGAGGTGGACGAGTCGTTCACCGTCGAACCGGGCCAGACCCACACCGACGGCAACGGCAACACCTACACCGCGACCGGCCGCGACGAGAAGTAGAACCCGCTCGGGCCGCGTGACCCCGCGCGGCCTACCCACCACAACGGCGCGAGCCCCCGGAGGTGCAACTCCGGGGGCTCTGTCGGGACGTACCCACTGCTAGGGAGACACGACCCATGAACCACATCGTTACTGTTCAGGACGCTGTTACCGCGTTCGCCGACTTCGCGGAGCCGACGAGCGCGGAGCTGGACGCCATCGAGGCGGAGATGCCCGCGATCCTCGCGGGCATCGAGCTGCTCGACGCGCAGATCATCACGCTTGACCGGGTCCCGTCCGAGCTGGACGAGCGGCGCATCCGGCGGGCCCGCCGCAAGGTGCTCGCCGCCCGCCGCGCCCTGGCCAACACGTCCGCTTCCGGTGTTTCGGGGGTGGGCGCGTGAGTGCCATCGACGCGAACCTGACGGCCGCGCACGCCGAGGTCAAAGCCGAGATCGCCCGCACCGACACCAAGACCAGCCTGCTCCTGGCCTTCGTGGGCGCGCTGCTGGCGGGCACGTGGACGCTCGCCAAGGACGCCAACTTGCCGACGCCCGCTCTCGCGGTCGGCGGCTTCGGCACGGGCCTGCTGCTCGGGGCGGTGGGGCTGCTGCTGTCCTCGGTCCGCCCGAACCTGGGCGGCGCCCGCCCGGTCGGCTTCCCGCTGTGGGCGACGCTGAGCGCGGAGGAGATCACCGCCCAGCTCGCCGAGGACTGCCGCGCGCAGCACATCGCGGAACTCTCCCGGATCGCGGTCACGAAGTTCACCGGCCTGAAGCGGGCAGTCGACCTGACCCGCGCGGGCGGGGCCCTGCTCATCCTCGCCGCGCTGATCGCGGTCGGGGGTGGTCTGGCATGAGCGCCACGCCTTCCCCCACCGGATGGGCCCTCACCTTCATGGTGCTGGGCTCGCTGGTCATGATGACGGCCACCGCGTGCCTGCTCAGCCTGCACGAGCCGGTATGGCGGTACGTTCTCGCCGGCGGGGCCGCGGTGCACGTCGCCGGATGGCTGCTGCACGGCCGCCGCGCGCGCCGGACGGGCGGTGCGGCATGAACCGCCCCGGCAAGACCCTCCTCGTCCTCGCCCTGGTCACGGTGGTCTGTATGGCGTTCCGGGTCTCGTGGAACGCGTTGCGGGACATCGCGGGCGCGGTCGGGGCGGACGCCACGGCGGCGACGCTGTATCCGTTCGTGGTCGATGGCCTCATGGCGCTCGCCCTGGTCGCCACCCTTGTGCTCGCCGGACGCGACCGCACGTTCGCGCTGCGGGTGCTGGGCACCTACACGCTCGCCTCACTCGTCCTGAACTACGTGCACGGCCTCGTGCCCGAGCTGCATGGCCGCACGGTTGACTGGGGACGGCTGGCCGACTGGGACCCCGCCAACTGGGCCCTGGTGCTGCTCGCCACGTCGCTTCCGGTCGGGTCGATCTACTTCGGCTCCGATCTGGTCGCCAAGGTCCTCCACCACCGCCCCGCTCCGGTCGAGCAATCGACCTCAAAGGCGAATGCGGAGGAATCGACCGAGACCGTCATGAAACGGTCTACGGCTGACCTGCCGGAATCGACCCTCGCACCGCTCCCCCCGAACCCGGTGGCACTGCCCCGACCGGTGCCCCTGGGCTTCCTGAAGTCGGCTCTGCCGGTCAAGCCGCTCGACTCGATCGACCCGGCCCCGGTCACGCCGATCGAGCGGGGCGCGGTGGCGGCGGAGTCGACCCGGCCGCGCCGTGCCACCGGCCGCGTGCCCGAGGCGGCCAAGCCGACCCGGCCCAAGCGCACCCCGGAACAGCTCCTCGCCGAGGCGCGGGCGGCGACGGCCGGTTGGCCGGACGCGAAGGTGACCGGCGAGGGCATCCGCCGCGCCATCCACACCTCACCGGCCAACGCCCGGACGCTGCGGGACACCCTGCTCGCCGAGCGCGCCGCCACCGCCAAGGCCGCGTGATGGGGGCGCTACCGGTGTTCCGGTGGCGTCTGGCCCCGGACGGCTACGCCACCCGCCGACAGCTTCGGGCGCGTGGTCTGCGTCCGGGTGGTCAGTGCGTGGCTGCGCAGCTTGAACGGCCGCGCCGCCGCCGGGGCCCGTTGGTCGCCTACCTCTACCGCGTCGACCTCGCCCAACCGGTCCGGCCGATGACCGAGGCGCGGTGGGCGGCGCTGGCCAAGGCCAATGCAGCCCGCCGCCACTGCCCGCAGTGCGGGCGCGATGCGGGCTACGTCATCCCCGCCTCGCTCGGCACCTGCGTGCCCTGCGCCTACCCCGAACCCTCCGACGTCCCTAGGAGTGCCTGCCATGGGTAAGCCCGACACCCGCCGCCTGGACCGCGAGATCCAGGCGGCTACTCGCAAGCTTGAGGCCGTGCAGCAGCGGCAGATGTGGCCGCTGGACGGCCGCGAGCGTCGCGCCATCCTCTCCGTCGTCGCCTCCAGTTCGGTCAAGGTGGTGCGGCACAAGAGCACCACCCGCGAGGAGAACCGGGCCGACACCGTCTGGAGCGCTGCCGAGATGCGGCTGAACGCGGAGATCATCGCGTTGCAGGCTGAGCGGCAGCGCATCGTGAACGAGAACGCCAAGGCCAAGGCCGCAAAGAAGTCCTCGGGGTGGTGGTGAGCATGGCCGCCAAACCCGCGCCTCCGGGGGAGTGCCCGCAGTGCTGGCAGCACGCCCACGACAAGAGCATCCACCGCCGCCTGGGGCCGCGCGAGGACTGCCCCGACTGCGTGAACCACATGGTCAACGGCCACCCCACCCTCGCGCCCAAGGCGCGCAAGGGGTGGTGGTGAGCATGGGCCCGCGTTGCCCCGCCGCGCATTCGGAAGACCCCACGCTCTGTGTCGGTCCGTTGGTGGTGAGGGTGCTGGACGCGGTCGGTGGCGGGGCCGACGCGTGCGAGCACCACGGCGCCCGCCTGCTGGCCTCCCTCACCGGCGCACGCGTCTACCCGCTGCCCGCCGCCCCGACCGGTGCCGCCATCAGCGTCTTCACGGCCGCCGCCGGTACCCGCCCGTTCTGCTGGGTCGACGGCCCGCGCACCAAACCCTCGCAGCTCAGCGACAACGAGAACCGCGCCCGCCACACCCGCTGACCCACCGGGGTGGCCGCCCCGCCACGGGCCCGGCCACTCCGGCCCCCTCATACTTCGCGCCCCCTGCGGCGCAGGCAGGAGCCTTCCCTCATGAGCGGCACCGTCGTTCCCCTGCACAAGACCCCCGACCCGCCCGCCAACACCACCACCACCACCCAGAACGTGACCACGCTGAGCGTGGTCCCCGACCCGGCCCCCGTGCCGCTGTGGGTGCGCTCCGGCCGCGCCGTGCGCCGCATCACCACCCATGAGCGCACCCGTGAGGCGGGCCGGTCGGCGGTCCGCCACAGCATGTACGTGGTGGGCGGGACGCGGATCGTGGCCCGCCGAACCTGGGACGGCCGCACCGGCTCCCGCTACGAGCGGATGCTCCGCGCCGCCGAGGCGGCCGGAAACTACGAGGTCGCCCAGGAGTGGGAAGAGCGGCTGCAGCGCTTCCGCGAGGCCCGCCACCGCCGCCGCATGGACCTGCTGCACTCCCCCCTCGACGCCGCCAAGGGCCTCGCCGTCGGCACCGGGGTGGGCATCGGCGCCCTGGTCGAACTCGGCGTCGTGATGGCCGTCAACAACGGCGAAGTTGCCGACGTCGTCACCCCGCTCGCCGCCACGATCGAGTTCATCGCCCTGCTCATCCGGATCGTTCAGGTCGTATGGGGCCCCGCCCTCACCATCGGCCCGTTCCTCGCCCTGCTCGCCCTGTGGTCCGTCGGCCGCAAGCAGCAGGCCGCCCCGGTGTGGGCGCTGCCCGCCAACGTCCGCTCCGGTGAGGGCGAGCCCATCACCCCCTCCATCGTCGTCAAGGCACTGCGGGACCTCGGCGTACCCGCGCTGCGGAACGCCATCAAGGAGATGGGCGATGCCGGCGCCGCCATGCTCGGTCCGATCCGGATCGCCGGATGCGGCGTGGAAGTCGATGTGACCTTGCCTTCTGGGGTGTCGACGGTGGAGGTGCAGCAGCGGCGCCGCAAGCTCGCCGAGAACCTGACCCGGCATGAGCACGAAGTGTTCATCACCCTGCCCGAGGCGGCCCGCACGGTGCGGCTGTGGATCGCCGATTCCGGCGCGCTGGACGAACCGATCGGCCCGTCCCCGCTGGTCACCGACGAGACGATGACCGCCGACTACTACAAGGGCAAAGCGCCGTGGGGGCAGGATCTGCGCGGCGACGCGGCCACGATCAGCCTGTTCCAGCGCCACCTGTTGGTGACCGGCCTGTCCAACCAGGGCAAGACCGCCGCCTTGCGTGCTTTGGCGCTGTGGCTGGCGCTGGACCGCTCCGTGCAGTTCTGGATTGCGGACCTGAAGGGCATCGGCGACTGGGCCATGTTCGACGGCATCGCCCAAGTCCTCATCGAGGGCCCTTCCGATGACCACGTGATCCAGGCGACCGAGATGGTCGAGGAGGCGGTGGAGGAGATGAACCGCCGCATCGCGGCACGCCGCAACGATCCGGCCCTCATCTTCGCGCCGCTCATCGTCACCGTGGACGAGGCGCAGTTGGCGTTCATGTGCCCGGTCATCGGCGAGGACAAGCGGCCCTACGGCGGCTCCAAGGCCACCTCCCGGTACTTCATGGCCGTCCGCAAGATCCACAACCAGGGGCGCGCGGTCGATGTCCTGATGTGGCAGGGCACCCAGGACCCCACCGACCAGAACCTTCCCAAGCTCGTCCGCGAGGGCGCCCACACCCGCGCCTCTCTCGTGCTGGGCACCGAATCCCAGGCCCGCATGGCGTTGGGCGACAAGGCCGTGGACGGTGGCGCCGCCCCTCATCTGCTGCGCCAGGGGCTGGACAAGGGCACCCTCGTCATCGCCTCCGACGGCATCACCATCCCCGCCGGGCAGGCATCCATCACGGTGCGCACGCACTTCATCGCCGACGAACCGGCCGCCGAGATCGCCGCGCGGGCCAAGGCCCTACGCGGCGACGTCACCACCATGCAGGGCATCGACCGCGGCGAGGAGCGTGACGCCCTCGCCGACGTCGCCGCTGTCATCGGCGACGCGGCCCGACTGCGCACTACCGAGGTACTGAAGCGGCTGCACGCGCTGGACTCCAAGGTCTACGGCAACCAGTGGACCAACGACCGCCTCAAGCGGCTCTTGGAGGAGCACGGCGAGGAACCCAAGAAGTCGCACGGGGTCATGGTCGTCCACCGCGAACACGTCCTGCGGGCCCTCGCCGACCGCGACAGTGACGGTTCCGCTTCCGCTGCCTGACAGCGGGGAGCGAACACCTTCCCATCCGGGGAGGCGGGGAGAACTCCCCAAACCCCTCCCCCAACCGTCTCCCCCGCCCTGATCAGCGAAAACACCACTTTGGGGAGGCGGGGAGGCGTGCAGGTCAGCACCCCCGAAACCCCCTCTGCGGCACTCCCTGAAGGGGGTGCCTCTGCCTCCCCGACCCCCGTCATGAAGGGATTCCGCATGACCCCCGACACCACCCCCGAGACGGCCCCCGCGGGCGCCGGTCTGAGCGAGGCACAGGCCGCCACCGAGGCGCGGCGGATCATCGCCGACGCCTACCGGCCCACCGCCTACCGCGACACCACCCCCCTCCCAGCCCACGGCGAGGCCCCGGCCGTCGCCCAGCCCGGACGACCGCCCATGAGCCAGAGCGCCACCGACGCGAGCGTGCTCATGCTCGCCGGAGGCACCACCACCGTCATGGTCGGCGGCACGGCGAGCGTGCTGATGTACCTCTCCCAGTACGCCGACCCGCTCGTCTGTGGACTCGTCTTCGGAGCCCCGACCGCTCTCGTGCTCGCCCTTGCCCGGCTCGCCACCCGGGCCAAGCCCGCTCCCGAGGAGCACCACCACTACCAGGGCCCCGTCCACCAGGACCGGCGCACCGTCCACAGCCGCACGAGCGGCGTGTGGGCCAAGACCGACAACCACCAGTAACGCCAAGGGCGGCCCCCGTCTCGCCAAAGCCGGGGCCGCCCTTGTCCACCTGTCCTCATCAGACCTGATGGAGGTCTCCAGCATGACGCAACCCACCGACATCCGGCGAGAGCGCAGCGAAATGAGCGAGCATCTGCGTACCGCGCTCTCCCTCGCCGCCTCTCAGATCCCGGTCCTGCCGCTGCGGGCGGGAAAGATCCCGTTCGGGAACTGCCGCCGCTGCACCGACAACGTCTGCGGCGGGCGGCCCAACATGAAGACCCCGGGGCCGTGCGCTTGCCCCGAGCTCTGCCACGGCTGGGCCGCCGCCACCATCGACCCGGACGTCATCACCTCCGGCCCCTGGCGGCACGCCTGGAAGCGCGCGGGCGCGGTCGCCTACCACCCGGGCGGAGCGGACTTGACCGTCGTCGACCTCGACAACGCCGACGCGATCACATGGGCCCGCAAGCACCTGCCCGCCACACAGACGGTCCCCACCACCCGGGGTGAGCACTGGCTCTACCTCGGGACGATGCCGTCGGCCAACGCGGTCCGGCCCGGAGTCGATATCAAGTCCGCCATGGCCTACGCCCGGTGGCTCGGCTCCGGCACCGGCACCCTGACCGCCCTGCCGGACACCGTCCGCGCGCTGGCCGTCAAGCGGCCTGCGGCTACCCGCCCGACGACCGTCGCCCTGCCCGTTCCGCCTGGGGGCGGGACATGCCGGCACCGCACCCCTGCCTTCCTGGAGCGCGGCATCACGATGGCGGAGCAACGCATCACCGAGGCCACCAGCGGTGTGCACGCCACGGTCTACCGCACGTTCCTGGCGGTGCTGTCCACGCACGGCCGGTGCGGCTGCCTCGGCGAGGACCACATCACGCGGTTGTTCGCTGCCGCGCAGGCCAAGGGGGAGACCGTCCGGCACTGCGCCGAGGCGTGGACCAACGCCCGCACCGCCTTGGGGCTGTGACATGGCTGAGGACGACAAGAACCCCGCCCGCGAGATCATCACCACCTACGCGCAGTCCCATTTCCGGTACTTCCGCACTGCCGACGGCACCGTGTACGCGCAGAAGAACGGCCACCCCGTGGCTCGCCCGATCCGCTCCCAGGGCACCACCGGAAGCCACCGCCAAGAACTCATGGTCGGCCTCTACCGCGACGGGCTCGGCGTGTTCAACGGCACCGCCCTCAAGGAGGCGTTGGACTTGATCGAAGCACTCGCGCTGAGCGAGGATGTGCAGCCCGTGCACATCCGCGTCGCCCCCGGCTACGACGGCGCGACCTGGCTCGACCTGGGCCGCGACGACGGGCAGTCGGTGCGCATCCACCCCACCGGCTGGGACATCACCGTCCCCGACCCCCGGGAAGTGTGCTGGCGGCGCACCCAGCTCACCGGGGAACTGCCCCTGCCGGCCAAGGACACCGACGGCAAGGGCATCGACGCGTTGATGCGGCTGTGCAACTTCGCCACCGCCGAGACCGAGTGCCTGGCCATCGCCTGGCTCATCGGCTGCCTCGGCCCCGACGTGCCCGTGCCCGCACCGTTCCTCACCGGCCCGCAAGGCGCGGGCAAGTCCACCGCGGGCCGCATGCTCCTGCGGATCGTGGAGGGCATGAGCGGGGACCTGCGCAGGGCTCCGAAGGATGAGGAGAACCTGCTCGCGGCGGTGGCGGCCGGATGGGTCACCGCCCTGGACAACCTCTCCTACATGACCCCGGACCTCTCCGATGCGATGTGCTGCATCGTCACCGGAGCCGAGAACGTCAAGCGGGCCCTGTTCACCGATGGGGACGTCTTCCGCGTCGGCTACCGCCGCCCCCTGCTCATGACGGGCATCGACGTGGGCGTCATCCGCCCCGACCTCGCCGAACGGCTCCTGCCGCTGCGGCTGGTGCGGCCCCGTGTGCGGCGCACGGAGGCTGAACTGTGGGCGGAGTACGCCGAGGTGCTGCCCGTTGTGCTCGGTTCGCTCCTGGACCTCACCGTCAAGGTCCGCGCCGCCGAGGCAGAGACACCGACCGATCTGCGGATGGCAGATTTCGCGCACCTGTGCGCGCAGCTCGACGCGGCCACCGGCCTCGGGGCGCTGCCCGCTTACCGGGTCAGCCTGGACGACCTCAATGACGACGTCATCGAGGGCGACCTGCTCGCGCAGACCGTCCTCAAGCACGCCGAGACCATCGAGCCGGGGGCGGCGCAGCGGATGACGTCCACAGACTGGCTGCACTGCCTCAGCAGCCTCTACACGGGCGAGGACTTCCGCCCCCTGCCCAAAGGGTGGCCGACCACCGGCAAAGTCCTCTCCGACCGCCTCAAGCGCCTACAGCCCACCCTCGCCGCCCGGGGCGTCCTCATCGACTCCGGACGCACCAGCGAGGGCCGCTATCTGGAGATGACCCGCGCGGTGGCAGCCCCGCCGCCGCACGCGCAGGAACGGGCGTTCTGACCCGCACCGCCGTACAACTCCCCCGGACAAGCAAGAGGAGCACCCGGGGCAGCGCGTGCTCCTCTTGCTGTTCGGCGGCTCACCGCCGCGTGATGGGCGCGCCGCCGTGCGGCTCCTTCTTCACGCTCGAAGCCGCACCGCCCCGCCACAGACACCACCCCCTCTTTTGTCCTAAGAGAGGGAACGCTGCGTCATCTGCGTCATGCGGACGGCAAAACCGCCCCCGACCTGTGGCAACAGGCATGACGCAGACGGCAGCGCCTGCGTCATCTTGCGTCATCTGCGTCATGCCATGACGCAGCCCATGACGCGCCAATGACGCACGCCCGCCTCGCCGCGTCATGCAAAGCCGCAGGCCAGAGGCGCGAATGACGCTGATGACGCAATGACGCAGAAATCCGCACCTCGGACAGACGCGATCCCTGAGAAGCGTCCAAGACCCGCCCCGGTAGGAGGCACACCCGGATGAGCACCGCGACCGCCGCCCCCGTCGACCGACTCCTGTACAAGCCCGAGGAGGCCGCCGAGGCGCTCGCTATCGGCCGCTCCACCGTCTACGAGCTGATGGCCGAAGGCGCCCTGAAGTACATCAAGTTGGGCCGCACACGCCGGATTCGACGCTCCGATCTCGAAAGCTACGTGGCGAGCCTCGCCCCTCTGCCCGCCTGACCCGAGCACGACTTGAGGCACCCCGGGCATCCCGCTCGGGGTGCCTCCCGCATGGAGGAGCCCATGAGCCCCCGCAAGCCCAACAACGAGTCCTCCATCTACTTCGGCGCTGACGGCTGGTGGCACGGCCGCGTCACCATGGGCGTGAAGAACGATGGAAGCCCCGACCGCCGCCACCGCCGCGCCAAGACCGAACCGGAGATCAAGCGCAAGGTCAAAGAGCTGGAACGGCAGCGCAACGAGGGCCGCGCGACCAAGGCCGGTCGGGCGCCGACCGTCGCGAAGTGGATGGAGACCTACCTCACCGACATCGCGAGCCTGAAGCTGAAGCCGCGCTCTCTCGACGACTACTGGTCCAAGACCCGCAACGACATCGTCCCGGGCGTCGGACAGCACCGCATCGACAAGTTGCAGCCTGAGCACCTGGAACGGATGTACCGCGCCATGCTCGATGCCGGTCACGCCCCCTCGCACGTTTTGAAGGTGCACCGCATCCTGTCCCGCGCCCTGAAAATCGCCCACCGCCGCCGTATGATCAGCGAGAACGTGGCCACGCTCGTGGACCCGCCCAGCGTCGATGAGACCGAGGCGAACCCCTTCACTCAGGAGGAGTCCAAGGCCTTCCTCGAAACCGCCGCAAAGCGGCCCACCTTCATGCGGTGGATCGTCGGCGTCGGTATGGGCTTCCGGCAGGGCGAGACGCTTGGTCTGCGCTGGTCGTACGTCGACCTCGAAGCCGAGCTGTTCCACCCCAAGTGGCAGCTTCAGCGCCTCACGTGGCGGCACGGCTGCGGCGACCCGCACGCCTGCGGAGGCCGCCTCCATCGCTTCGCCCCGTGCCCGCCGCACTGCACCACCCACAAGGGCTACAAGCGAGGCTGCCCGAAGCCCTGCACCAAGACGTGCACGAAGCACGCGAGCGCCTGCCCGAAGCGCAAGGGAGGCGGGCTCGTCTTCACCCGGCCCAAGACCAAGAAGAGCCAGAACCCCGTACCAATCCCACCCGTGTTCCTCCCGTTCCTGCACGACCACAAGGCGCGACTAGAGGAGATGCGAGCCGCAGCGGCAGAGCTGTGGGAGGAGCACGACGTCGTGTTCTCGCGGCCGGATGGGCGTCCGCTCGATCCCCGACAGGACTACGAAGAGTTCAAGGAACTCCTTGCCGAGGCCGGAATCGACGACCGCCGCCTCTACGACGGGAGCCGCCACACCGCCGGCACAATCCTGAACGAGTTGGGCGTCGACATGCCCACCATCATGGAAATCCTGCGGCACACCCAGATCAGCCAGACGCGGCGCTACGTGAAGGGTCGATCCCACCTGTCGAAGGACGCCATGCGACGCATGGGCGAGTTCTTCGTCCCCGGTCCGCAGAGCCCCGCTCCAAGCCCTCCCGAGGGTCCCACTGAGACCAGAACTGAGACCCCCGACACCCGCGCGGCCCGCTCCCGCCGCCGACGCCGCATCCGCTGAACAACAAAACCCCAGCTCAGAGCGATCCGAGCTGGGGTCTCAGCGGAGCCCCCTGTCGGATTCGAACCGACGACCTACGCATTACAAGTGCGTTGCTCTGGCCATCTGAGCTAAGGAGGCGTGCACCGGCGTGCCCGTGCAGTGTAACCAACACCGGCGGCCGGCCCGCCGAGGATTTTCCCGGCGGCCCGAAGGTCGGGGCGCTTCGACTGCTGACAGACCACGGGCCTCCGGGGTACGGTCACGAGCAGTTCACTCCTGTGGACTACACCACTCCCTCTACTCGGATCGTCCGGCACGTTCCTGCCGGTGAAGGGGGCCTCCACCATGGCCACTGTTACGTTCGACAAGGCGACCCGCATCTACCCGGGCTCCGAGAAGCCCGCCGTGGACGGCCTGGAGATCGAGATCGAGGACGGCGAGTTCCTCGTCCTCGTCGGTCCCTCGGGCTGCGGAAAGTCCACCTCCCTGCGCATGCTCGCGGGCCTGGAGGACGTGAACCAGGGCGCGATCCGCATCGGAGAGCGCGACGTCACGCACCTGCCGCCGAAGGACCGGGACATCGCCATGGTGTTCCAGAACTACGCGCTCTACCCGCACATGACCGTCGCCGACAACATGGGCTTCGCCCTGAAGATCGCCGGCGTCAACAAGGCCGAGATCCGCCAGAAGGTCGAGGACGCGGCGAAGATCCTGGACCTCACCGAGTACCTGGGCCGCAAGCCCAAGGCGCTCTCCGGCGGTCAGCGCCAGCGTGTGGCGATGGGCCGCGCGATCGTCCGCGAGCCGCAGGTCTTCCTCATGGACGAGCCGCTGTCCAACCTCGACGCCAAGCTCCGCGTCTCCACGCGTACGCAGATCGCGTCGCTCCAGCGCCGCCTCGGCATCACCACCGTGTACGTCACCCACGACCAGGTCGAGGCCATGACCATGGGCGACCGCGTGGCCGTGCTCAAGGACGGGCTCCTCCAGCAGGTCGACTCGCCCCGCAACATGTACGACCGCCCGGCGAACCTCTTCGTCGCGGGCTTCATCGGCTCCCCGGCCATGAACCTCGTCGAGGTCCCGATCACCGACGGCGGCGTGAAGTTCGGCAACTCCGTGGTGCCCGTGAACCGCGAGGCCCTCAGCGCCGCCGCCGACCGCGGCGACCGCACGGTCACCGTCGGCGTCCGTCCCGAGCACTTCGACATCGTCGAGCAGAACGGCGCCGCCGCGAAGTCCCTCTCCAAGGAGAGCGCCGACGCCCCGGCCGGCCTCGCCGTCTCCGTCAACGTCGTCGAGGAGCTCGGCGCCGACGGCTACGTCTACGGCTCCGCCGAGGTCGGCGGCGAGCACAAGGACCTCGTCGTCCGCGTGAACGGCCGCGCGGTGCCGGACAAGGGCACCCAGCTGCACGTCGTGCCGCGTCCGGGCGAGACCCACGTGTTCTCCACCTCCACCGGCGAGCGCCTCTCCGACTGAGCCGGGCCGACTGACCCGGCCGGCCCGAGCCGGCCGACCCGGCCGAGTCCCGGAACCGCTCCCGAAGGGCCCCGCACCGACCGGTGCGGGGCCCTTCGTTGTCGACAAATGCCCCGCCCTGGCAGCCACTTCGGCGGCCATACGTCAACACCGTGAAAGAAAAACCTGGTTCACCGTCGCTCGACCGAGTGACTAAATGTCGCCAAATCATCACCGAGCGCTACGCTCACTCGCGTGACGCACTCCGCCAACTACCTCCAGAAGTCGCGCCGAGCCCACCGGGGCCCCGCCCGCCGCATCGGCCGCACGCTCGCTCTCGTCCTGCCCGTGATGCTGGTGCTCTCCGGGACCCTCGCGGTCACCAGCGTCAACTGGTCGGGGGACACGTCGGATTCGATGCTCACCGCATCCGCAGACGACCTGTCCAAGCCCCGCACGTCCCGCGCCCCGCAGGACATCCTGCGCGAGAGGCTCCTCCTGGAACTCCAGGAGAAGGACCCCGGCGTGGCCCTCACGCACCTCCAGCGCGAGGTGGACCGCCACCCCTCGCTGGCCGAGCACTGCATGTCCATCGCGCGCGCACTCGGCCGCGCGGCCGTGCAGGCGTACGGCCCGACGCGCGCGCAGTCCTACGCCAGGCCCGTCTGCGACACGTCGTACGCGACGGGCGTGGCCACGCACCAGAACCGCTGAGCGGGGCCGGCCCCGGCCGGCCCGCCGCTACCGCCGCGTAGGGTTTCCGGCATGACCACGCAGAACCCCACGCAGGCCGTCGTCCTGGCCGGAGGCCAAGGCTCCCGCCTCCGGCCGTACACCGACGACCGGCCCAAGCCGATGGTCGAGATCCCCGGCACCGGGACTCCGATCATCGGCCATCAGCTCGCCTGGCTGGCCGCCGAGGGCGTGACGGACGCCGTCATCTCCTGCGGCCACCTCGCCGAGGTCCTGCAGGAGTGGCTCGACTCCGCCGACCTCCCGCTGAACGTCACCACGGTCGTGGAGAAGGAGCCGCTCGGCCGCGGCGGCGGCCTCAAGTACGCCGCCCGCCACCTCCCGCACGCGGACCGCCCCTGGTACGCGACGAACGGCGACATCTGGACCCGCTTCTCGCTGCGCGACATGGCGGCCTTCCACGCCGAGCGGGACGCCACCGCGACGCTCGCCCTGGCCCGCCCCCGCATTCCGTGGGGCGCCGTCGAGACGGACGCGTTCGGCCACATCACGGACTTCATCGAGGCACCGCCTTCGCCCTACCTCATCAACGCGGGCGTCTACGTCTTCTCCGCCGCCTTCACCGCGCTCCTGCCGGACCTCGGCGACCACGAGCGCACCACGTTCCCCCGCCTGGCGAGGGAGAAGCGCCTCGCCGGCTTCCCGCTCCCCCAGGGCGCCTACTGGCGCGCCATCGACACGGCCAAGGACCTCACCGAAGCCGCCAAGGAACTGGCCGCCCAGAGCCGCTGAGCGGCGTCCGGGCGCATACGTACGCCAGTGGGGCCCCGCACCATCCGTGCGGGGCCCCACCGTCGTCGTACCGCCGGGTCAGCGCCCGAGAACACCGCCGAGCAGGCCGGGCCGCTGCCCCTCGGCACCGCCGGAGCCGCCGGTGCCGCCGCTGCCGCCCGTGCCGCCACCACTGCCGGTGGAGCCGCCGCTCGTGCCGCCGGACGTCGGCCCCGCGGTCGTGGCCGGGGCCTGCTGCTGCTGTTCCCGCGGCGTCGTCTGCTGTGGCGGCGCCTGGCCCGCGGCGCCAGTGCTGCCCTGCGTCTGACTGGGCTGCCCCGCCGTGCCGGCCGTGCCCGTCTCGCGGGCCGTGCCGGGAGCCGTGGCGCCCTGCGTCGGCCCCGCCGAGTCGCCGCCCTGCGTGGGCGAGCCCGTGGTGGCGGACGGGCTCTGCGCCTGCCGCCGCTGCTTCTTCGCGGGGTCGCCCGGCAGCGGGGTGCCGGGCTGTTCGTTGCGCGGGGCCTCGCCGGGGCCCGGCACGGTGACCCGGTCCGCGTCGCGCACCGCGCTGCCGAGGAGCGAGCCGACGAGCAGCGTCAGGCCGATCGCCACCCCGCCGATCAGACCGCCGCGCCGCAGCACGCGCCGCCGCAGGTCCCAGATGTCGACGCGGGGTCCGAGCGTGCGCCACGCCTCGCCCGCGAGGCGGCCGTCCAGGGAGTAGAACGGGGCGCCCGCGATGATCAGCGGCGACCAGGCGGCGAGGTAGATGATGTCCGGCGCGTCGTAGGCGGGGACGGTCCGCCAGCTGACGGTGACCATGAGCGCGGCGGAGAGCAGCACACCGACCGTGGCCGCGACCCGCTGCCAGAGCCCCAGGATCGTCAGGACGCCGACGATGACCTGGAGGAAGGCGACGGTGAGGCCGGCGCCCACGGGGTGCTGGAGCGCGAAGTCGCGCAGCGGCTCGGCGAGGGCCCAGGGGTGCAGGGAGGTGAGCCACTTGACCATGGAGCCGCGCTCGCCGCCGTCGAAGTAGACGGGGTCGCAGAGCTTGCCCATGCCCGCGTAGACCGAGATGAGGCCGAGGAAGACGCGGAGCGGCAGGAGGACGACGCCGAGGTTCATCCGGCGCCCGGGGTAGTAGGCGTGGCGGACCGGGTCGGCGCCGTGCCGCCGCCTGCCGTCCTCGCCCTCGTCCCCGTCGTCGTACCCGATCTCGTACGCGTCGTCGTCCTCGTACGGCTCCTGGTACGTCTTCTCGTACGCGTCGAGGCGCTCGCGCTCGGCGGTCCGCTCGTCGTAGTCACTGCTGGGCATCCGCATCTGCGGCAGCAGCTGGGTCTCGGGGCCGCGGCCGGCGGGGACGCCGGGCGTCGCGACGGTGTCGGGGCCCTCGTCGTACCCGACGCGGGGGATGACCTGGGTGGCGCCCGCGTCGTCGAAGGGGCCCGTGTCCTCGGCCGAACGGCGCACATTGCTGCCGCGCACGGCCTGCAGGAGTCTGATGGCGCCCGTGTCGTCCGGATCGGACCTGCCGCTCCAGACGACGGGCGTGCGGCGCTTGGCGGCGGTGCCCGCGGCGGGGATGCGCACCGTCGGGCCGACGGCGTCCAAGTGCCGTGCGATACGCGGGGATTGAGTGCGCCCAGCGGCGGGGAGCTGCACGCGGAAGCTCGCGTGATTGACGATGACCTGCGCCGGGTCGCTCGGCACCTTCACCATGCTCAGCGCGGGAGCCTCGTCGAAGCCTGACGAGCTTCCCCCCGTGGGAGTGCGGGATGTTCTGGTGTCCACACTCATCTAACCGAGTGATGTGTGTTTAGGACACTGCCTTGACCACGGAGAAATGTCCGGACCGCGTCAAGTGATCAACACGGTCCGGACACGCGGGGCTCAGCTGCGGCGGCGCGAGGCCTCGTAGAGCACGACACCCGCCGCGACGCCCGCGTTCAGCGACTCGGTGCCGCCGGGCATCGGGATGCGGACGCGGTAGTCGCACGTCTCGCCGACCAGGCGGGACAGGCCCTTGCCCTCGCTGCCGACGACGATGACGACGGGGCCGCCGAGCGCCTGGAGGTCGCCGACCTCGTGCTCGCCGTCCGCCGCGAGGCCGACGACGGCGACGCCCGCCTTCTTGTACTGCTCCAGGGCGCGCGTCAGGTTCGTGGCGCGCGCGACCGGCGTGCGCGCCGCCGCGCCCGCCGACGTCTTCCAGGCACCGGCCGTCATGCCCGCGGCACGCCGCTCCGGCACGAGGACGCCGTGCCCGCCGAAGGCGGAGACGGAGCGGACGACCGCGCCGAGGTTGCGCGGGTCGGTCACCCCGTCGAGCGCGACGATCAGCGGGTCCTCACCGGCGTCGTACGCGGCGGCGGCGAGGTCCTCGGGGTGCGCGTACTCGTACGGCGGGACCTGGAGGACGAGGCCCTGGTGGTTCAGGCCGTTCGTCATGCGGTCCAGCTCCGGGCGCGGGGCCTCCATGAGGTGGATGCCGCCGCGCTCGGCCGCGAGCTGGAGCGCCTCGCGCACCCGCTCGTCGTTGTCGATGAACTGCTGGACGTAGAGCGTGGTGGCGGGCACGCCGTCGCGCAGCGCCTCGAAGACCGGGTTGCGGCCGACGACCATCTCGGAGGTGCCCTTGCCGCCGCGGTTCTTGGCCGGGGGCCTGCGGCCCGCGGCCTTCTTGGCCTTGGCGGTGGCGATCCGGTTCTTCACATGCCCCTTGCGCGCCTCGGCGGGCGGCGTCGGGCCCTTGCCCTCAAGGCCGCGGCGCCGATTGCCGCCGCTGCCGACCTGCGCGCCCTTCTTGCCGGACATGCGGCGGTTGTTAGCGGCCATGACCTACCTGTCTGTCGTGATGCGTGGGCTCGTACGTGCGTACGCGCCCGGAGGTGTACGTCTCTGCAGTGTGCCGCCCGGGAGGCCGGGCGGCACATCAGCGGTGTTCGGTTCAGCGCGGGCCGAGCGTCCAGCGGGGTCCCGTCGGGCTGTCCTCGATGACGAGGCCCGACTGGCCGAGCTGGTCGCGAATGGCGTCGGCCGTGACCCAGTCCTTGCGTCCGCGGGCGGCCTCGCGCTGGTCGAGGACCATGCGTACGAGGGCGTCGACCACTCCGCGCAGGTCCTCGCCCCCCTCGCTCCCGTCACCTGCCCACTGCGGGTCGAGCGGGTCGAGGCCGAGGACGCCGAGCATGGCCCGCACCTCGGCGAGCCGCGCCACGGCGGCTTCCTTGTCGTCGGCGGCGAGGGCGCTGTTGCCCTGCCGGACCGTGGTGTGGACGATGGCGAGCGCCTGCGGGACGCCCATGTCGTCGTCCATCGCGTCGGCGAAGGCGGGCGGCACCTGGGCGGCGGGCTCGACGACCCCGCCGGCCATCTCCACGACGCGCTGCACGAAGCCCTCGATGCGGGCGAACGCGGACTCCGCCTCGCGCAGGGCCTCTTCGCTGTACTCGATCATCGAGCGGTAGTGCGGGGTGCCGAGGTAGTAGCGGAGCACGATGGGCCGCCACTGCTTGACCATCTCGGAGACGAGCACCGAGTTGCCCAGCGACTTGGACATCTTCTCGCCGCTCATGGTGACCCAGCCGTTGTGCACCCAGTACCGCGCGAAGGAGTCGCCGAAGGCCTTGGCCTGGGCGATCTCGTTCTCGTGGTGGGGGAAGATCAGGTCGATCCCGCCGCCGTGGATGTCGAACTCGGTGCCCAGGTACTTGTGGGCCATCGCCGAGCACTCCAGGTGCCAGCCGGGCCGGCCGCGGCCGAAGGGCGTCTCCCAGGCGGGCTCGCCCGGCTTGACGGCCTTCCACATGGCGAAGTCGCGCGGGTCGCGCTTGCCCGCGACGCCCTCGTCGGGCTGGCGCAGGTCGTCGATGTCCTGGTTGGAGAGCTCCAGGTACCGCGGCCAGGAGCGCACGTCGAAGTAGACGCTGCCGTCCGCCTCGTAGGCGTGCCCTCGCTCGATGAGCCCGCGCATCATCTCGACCATCTCGGTCACGTGGCCGGTGGCGCGCGGCTCGTAGGTGGGCGGGAGGCAGCCGAGCACGTCGTAACCGCTGTTGAACGCGCGCTCGTTCTCGTACCCGATCGACCACCAGGGGCGGCCCTGCTCGGCCGACTTCTTGATGATCTTGTCGTCGATGTCCGTCACGTTGCGCACGAACGTCACGTCATAGCCGCGGTAGGCAAACCAGCGGCGCATGATGTCGAAGTTCAGGCCGGACCTGATGTGGCCGATGTGCGGGGCCGCCTGCACCGTGGCACCACAGAGGTAGATCGAGACACAGCCGTCGTGGAGCGGGCTGAAGTCACGGATCTGCCGGGCGCTGGTGTCGTACAGGCGAATCGTCACGACTCCAGGGTAGTGGGCGCGGGGCAGTGCCCCACGCCCCCTTCCCCGACAGCCCACGAACCGTGCCCCGCACCGCCCCCCTCAGACCCGCCGGACGACCTTCCACACGGCCACCCCGCCCCGACCACACCGGCCATATCGCGGCCACCACACCACCGCGCCCGTCAGCGGGCTCCACCCACGGGCGGGAAGCGGGGACATTCGACAACCCGACGGGCGGAGCGACAGGCCGCTCAGACGCGCCCGACGACCTTCCGCGCGGACACCCGCACGACCACCCGTTCCCCGTCCTCGCCCGCGGACGGGTTGAACTCCGCGTACTTCTTGCCCGTGTACTTCACCGACAGCTCGTCGATCAGCTCCTGGCCGCCCTCGGCCGTCATCTCCGCCGTACCCCGGATCTCCGCGTACGTATACGGCGCATCAGCCGGCTGCACCACCACCGTCACCCGCGGATCACGCCGCAGATTCCGCTCCTTGCGCCGCCCGACCGTCGTCGAGAACAACACGTCATCACCGTCCCGCTTCACCCACACCGGTGACACCTGCGGACTACCGTCCGGCTGAATCGTGGCCACCATGATGCTGCGTCCATCAGCGGGCTCCGCCCGCGGGCGGGCCCCCGGGGCATTCGGCCCGACGGGCGGAGCGACAGGGCCGCTCAGACCCGCCCGACGACCTTCCGCGCGGACACCCGCACGACCACCCGCTCCCCGTCCTCACCCGCGGACGGGTTGAACTCCGCGTACTTCTTGCCCGTGTACTTCAGCGACAACTCGTCGATCAGCTCCTGGCCACCCTCGGCCGTCATCTCCGCCGTGCCACGGATCTCCGCGTACGTATACGGCGCATCAGCCGGCTGCACCACCACCGTCACCCGCGGATCACGCCGCAGATTCCGCTCCTTGCGCCGCCCGACCGTCGTCGAGAACAACACGTCATCACCGTCCCGCTTCACCCACACCGGTGACACCTGCGGACTACCGTCCGGCTGAATCGTGGCCACCATGACGAAGACGGGCGTGTCGAGCAGGGCCTTGAGGTCGTCGGACAGTTCCGCGGACATGGGCTTCACTCCTTCGTGGACGGTCGGCCGCGTCCATCATCGTGAGGACGCGCCGCCGCCGTCATCGCCTGTACGAGCCATACGTCTACCCCGGTACGGGCCTCAGGGCTCCGTCCGTACGACCAAGGCGGTGGCGACCGCCGCGAGGCCGTCGCCGCGGCCGGGGAAGCCGAGGCCGTCGGTGGTGGCGCCGGAGACCGACACCGGCGCGCCCGCGGCCTCGGAGAGGACCTTCTGCGCCTCGTCGCGCCGCTTGCCGATCTTGGGCCTCGCTCCGACGACCTGCACCGCCACGTTGCCGATGGTGAAACCGGCTTCGCGGACGATGCGGGCGGCCTCGGCGAGCAGGGCGAGGCCCGACGCGCCGGACCACTCGGGGCGGCCGGTGCCGAAGTGGGCACCGAGGTCCCCGAGGCCCGCGGCCGAGAACAGCGCGTTGCAGGCCGCGTGGGCGACGACGTCGGCGTCGGAGTGCCCGGCGAGCCCGGGGCCCTCGTCGTCCCACTTCAGGCCCGCGCACCAGAGCTCGCGGCCCTCCTCGAAGGCGTGGATGTCGGTGCCGATGCCGACCTGTGGCAGCAGCACCCGCGGTGTCTCAGAAGCCATCGTTGGCCCTCCTGCGCGCGAGTACGGCCTCGGCGAGGACGAGGTCGAGGGGGCGCGTCACCTTGAATGCCTCCTCGTGGCCCGGCACGACGACGACGGGCAGGCCGAGCCGCTCGACCATGCTCGCGTCGTCCGTGACGTCCTCGGTGACGGTGTCGTGGGCGCGCCGGAGCGTGGCGTGGTCGAAGCCCTGCGGGGTCTGCACCGCGCGCAGCGTGGCCCGCTCGGGCGTGGCGACGACGGGCTCGGGGCCGCCGGGCGCCTCCGCGGGGCCGACCGCCTTGACGGTGTCGGCGAGCGGCAGCGCCGGCACCACGGCGACGGCTCCGTCGCGTACGGCCTCGATGACGCCGTCGACCGTGTCGACGGGCACGAGGGGGCGGGCCGCGTCGTGCACGAGCACGATGTCGATGCCGGGCGGCAGGGCGTCGAGGCCGGCCCTGACGGACTCCTGGCGGGAGTCGCCGCCGGGCACGACGAGGAAGTCGGTGCGGTCGGGCAGGGCGTGGTCGTCGAGGAGGGTCTTCACCTCCTGGGCGCCGTCCGGCGGTGCCACCACGACGACGAGGGAGACGGCGCGGGACTCCGCCATGGCGCGGACCGCGTGGATGAGCATCGGGGTGCCGTTCAGCGCGCGGAGCGCTTTGGGGGCGCCAGGGCCGAGGCGCACGCCCCGGCCGGCCGCGGGAATGACCACCGCGGTGCGGGATTCGCTAGACATCGGTTCCGTTCAGGTTTGTGTGCTCGGCCGACGTGGGTATGGCCTGGGCGTGCCCCCGCTCGAACGCGTCGAGAGCCGGGGGAGTGCCGGGCCGACACCCTTGACCGGACCCTTCCGTGACATCTGGTCGAGCCGACTGCCCGGGCCCGGCACGCCACACCGGGACATGCCGCCCGCTTCGGGTACGGACATGCCGCAGTGCCCGGCGACTCCTCAAAGGGTCAGCGGGCACCGCGGCATGGATGCGCGTGGGCGGCCTGGACATGCCTCAGGCCGTGCGCGTCAGGACGCGAGGACCTCGTCGAGCAGGGCCTCGGCCTTGTCCTCGTTCGTGTTCTCCGCGAGGGCGAGCTCGCTCACCAGGATCTGGCGCGCCTTGGCGAGCATGCGCTTCTCACCTGCGGACAGACCGCGCTCGCGCTCCCGGCGCCACAGGTCGCGCACGACTTCCGCGACCTTGATGACATCGCCGGAGGCGAGCTTCTCGAGATTTGCCTTGTAGCGACGCGACCAGTTCGTGGGCTCTTCGGCGTACGGCGCGCGCAGTACCTCGAAGACCCGGTCCAGCCCGTCCTGACCGACCACATCACGCACGCCGACGAACTCCGCATTGTCCGCTGGCACACGTACCGTCAGATCGCCCTGGGCGACCTTCAGCACCAAGTAGGTCTTGTCCACGCCTTTGATCTGGCGAGTTTCGATAGCCTCGATCAGCGCGGCCCCGTGATGGGGATAGACCACGGTGTCGCCAACCTTGAACGTCATGTGACAGGTACCCCTTCCGTGGCTATCCATCCTAACACGAGAACTGCCTCTTCTGAATGGCGTTTTCGCAGGTCAGGGCATATCTCGGGGCTTGACAACAGCAACAGGAACGTGCTGCGGAGGGCTCCCGGAAGGGGGTATTCGCAGGTCGGAGCGGCTCTCCGGGACGGGAGAAACACGGGCGTTACGCGCCTTCGGAGGGCGCCGGGAGAGGCCGAACGTCCCGGTTTGCGCGGTTCCCGGCGGTGAACTTTCGCTACTCCGTTCGGCGAGCCAAGACCTGTGTCACACTCCGCGCCGGCGATTGCCAAAATTGATCACGCCGCCGGAAGATCAATTCTCCGTACGTCCACGCATTCGTCGCCGGAAATCCGCAGGACGGACCGCCGGAGCACTTGACGGCGCTAATCCGAATGGGAGGCGAGGGGTCATTGGGGCGCCCGGTTCGGGCGGGGTCCCGCCGAGGCTTGTGGCCCGTAGGGGCGGGTCGGGTGCGGCGGTGCGGTGGCGGCTCGGTAACCTGAGCGCGCTGACACACCCTTAGGGCGGCTTTACGGCCGCCCGACCCGCCCGTACCACTCTCGCCCAAGGAGTTGCCGCCGCCGTGAGCCGCAGCCTTCGACGCGGCGCCATCGCCGCCACCGCCATCGCGTTCTCGCTTGCCTCGCTCGCCGCGTGCGGCGCGGGCAACAACGCTCAGACGCTGGGAGTCAAGCCGGACAACGCGGCGGTCTCCGTCGGTGACATCAAGATCCAGAACGCCGTGGTCATCACGCAGCCCGACCTGAAGTCCAAGGGCCCCGCCGTGATCGCCGCGACGGTCTTCAACTCCGGTTCCTCGGACCAGACCCTCGAATCGATCACGGTCGACGGCACCGGCAAGAAGGCCGAGATCACGCCCGCCAAGGGCGACGACGCGAAGGCCGAGGCGAAGGGCCCGCTGACCATCCCCGCCGGCGAGTCCGTCGTGATCGGCGGCAAGGGCAACGCCTCCGCCGTGCTGCCCAGCAGCCGCGAGTCCGTCAAGGACGGCAACGCGCAGCGGGTCACGTTCTCCTTCAGCGAGACGGGTGACGTGCGGCTCAAGGCGTTCGTCGTGCCCGCCGAGAGCTACTTCACCGAGTGGGGCCCGACCGAGGTCCCGAAGGCGCCGGAGAACCGGCCGTCCACCCCCGCCGACGCCTCGGGCAAGCCGTCCGACGGCGAGAGCGGCGAGCCGGCGGGCGAGCACGGCGGCCAGGCCGAGGGCGAGGCCGGCACCGACCCGTCCGCCCCGGCCGACGGCGGCCAGGCCTCGGAGGAGGCGGGCACCGGGACCGATACCGGTACCGGCACCCAGCACTGACGCGCGTACGCGGACCGTCTCCGCGTACCGGCCGCTCAGACACGCGGAAGGGCGGGACCCGATCGGGTCCCGCCCTTCTCGCCGTTCCCGGCCGTTCAGGCGGCCTACGGCTCGAACTTGTAGCCGAGGCCGCGCACCGTCACCAGGTAGCGCGGCGCGCCCGGGTCCGGCTCGATCTTGGCGCGCAGGCGCTTGACGTGGACGTCGAGGGTCTTGGTGTCCCCCACGTAGTCCGCGCCCCAGACGCGGTCGATGAGCTGCATACGGGTCAGGACACGGCCCGCGTTGCGCAGCAGCATCTCCAGGAGGTCGAACTCCTTGAGCGGCAGGTCGACCTTGGAGCCGGAGACCGTCACCACGTGGCGGTCCACGTCCATGCGGACCGGGCCCGCCTCCAGGGCCTGCGGGGCGACCTCCTCGGGCTCACCGCGGCGGCGCAGCACCGCGCGGATGCGGGCGACCAGCTCCCGCGAGGAGAACGGCTTGGTGACGTAGTCGTCGGCCCCTATTTCCAGGCCGACCACCTTGTCGATCTCGCTGTCCTTGGCGGTGACCATGATCACCGGGACGTTGGAGCGGCCGCGCAGCTGACGGCACACCTCGGTGCCGGGCAGGCCGGGCAGCATGAGGTCGAGCAGGACGAGGTCGGCGCCGTTGCGCTCGAATTCGTCGAGTCCGTCCGGGCCTGTGGCCGCGATGGCGACTTCGAAGCCCTCCTTGCGGAGCATGTAGGACAGAGCGTCGCTGAAGGATTCCTCGTCCTCGACGACGAGCACTCGGGTCACGGAAGGACCTCCGGGGCAGGAATGGGTTCGTACGTAGTGGTCGCAGTGGTCGCGTCGGGTGGGGTGGCCTCGTCGTCGAGTCCGCCGCCGTGACCGGTCCCGCGGTCGCGGTGCGCGGCCGCCTCCGGCAGCCGCAGGGTGAACGTGGAGCCCTGTCCCTCCGAGCTCCACACCGTGACCTCCCCGCCGTGCGAGGCGGCCACGTGCTTGACGATGGCGAGGCCGAGGCCCGTACCGCCGGTGGCCCGCGAGCGGGCCGGGTCGACGCGGTAGAAGCGCTCGAAGATGCGCTCCTTGTCCTTGTCGGAGATGCCGATGCCCTGGTCGGTGACGGCCACCTCGATGAAGTCGCCGCCGGGCGCGGAGACCCGGCGGGCGGCTATGCCCACGCGGGTGCGGGCGGGGCTGTAGTTCACCGCGTTCTCGACGAGGTTGCCGAGGGCCGCGGCGAGCTGGCCGCGGTTGCCCCAGATCTGGAGCTCCGCGGTGCCGCCCGCCGCCATGGTGATCTGCTTGTGCGAGGCCTGGTGCCGGCTGCGGTCCATCGCCTCCGCCACCAGCTCGTCGACGCGTACGGGCTCCGCGTCCTCCAGCGGGTCGTCGTTCTGCACCCGGGAGAGGTCGATCAGCTCCTGCACGAGGTTGGTCAGGCGGGTCGCCTCGATCTGCATGCGGCCCGCGAAGCGCTCGACGGCCTCGGGGTCGTCGGAGGCGTCCATGACCGCCTCGGAGAGCAGCGACAGCGCGCCCACCGGCGTCTTCAGCTCATGGCTCACGTTGGCGACGAAGTCGCGGCGCACCGCCTCGATGCGGCGGGCCTCCGTGAGGTCCTCGACGAGCAGCAGGACGAGCCGGGAGCCGAGCGGCGCCACCCGCGCGGAGACCGCGAGGGCCTCGCCGCGGCCGGTACCGCGCCGTGGCAGGTCCAGCTCGACCTGTCGTATCTCCCCGTCGCGGCGGGTGTCGCGGGCCATCTGGAGCATCGGCTCGACGGCGAGCTTCCCGCCGCGCACGAGCCCGAGCGCGTACGCCGCCGAGCTGGCCTTGACCACGCTGTCGCCCTCGTCGAGGACGACCGCGGAGGAGCGCAGCACGGACAGGACCGTGTCGACGCCCGGGGGCAGCACCGGGTCGGTGTGCAGGGAGGTCCGGGTGGGGCGTTTCTGGTCGCGCTCGCTCCAGCGGAACGCCAGCATGGCGATGACGCCGGTGCACACTCCGGCGATCGCTGCCACTGCGGCGACCGCCGCGTTCACGTCCATGTGACCAGGTTATGCGCCGGTTGCACGTCGTCCACAGCCGTACGGGGGGCGCCTCGAACACTCGTCGCCCAGAGTTCACCGTGGGGACCGCACCGGTTCACTTCCTCCGGACGCCCTGGTGGGGGGCGGACGGGAAGTGCCGCCGCACGTCTCCCACAGTTCACCTTGATGACGTGGGCGGTTCACGCCGGGTGCCGGAAACGGACGCGTGCGGGTCGCACCGTGGGAGCGTGGGGCCAGACCCTGGGTCGTACTGGAACCCCTGAGACGTACTAGAGAGGGACTGTCACATGCGGGACGCGTACCACGAGGAACTTGACTCGATCGGCGAAGGCCTGGTGGAGATGGCCCGCCTGGTCGGATCCGCGATCGGGCGCGCCACGACGGCCATGCTCGACGCCGACCTGAAGATGGCCGAGAGCGTCATCGCGGCCGACCAGAAGGTCGACGATCTCCAGCACGACCTGGAGGCGCGTGCGATAGCCCTGCTGGCGCGGCAGCAGCCGGTCGCCACCGATCTGCGCATCGTCGTGACGTCGCTGCGGATGAGCGCCGACCTGGAGCGCTCGGGCGACCTGGCCCAGCACGTGGCGAAGCTCGCCCGGCTGCGCTTCCCCGATTCGGCGGTGCCGCACGACCTGCACGCCACGATCCTGGAGATGGGCCAGCTCGCGCAGCGCCTGATGGCGAAGGCTGCGGAGGTCATCATCACCAAGGACGTCGACCTGGCGCTCCAGCTGGAGCAGGACGACGACGAGATGGACCAGCTCCACCGGACGCTCTTCCAGCACCTGATGGACGACCGCTGGAAGCACGGCATCGAGACGGCCGTCGACGTGACCCTCCTGGGCCGCTACTACGAGCGGTTCGCCGACCACGCGGTGTCGGTGGCGAAGCGGGTCGTGTACCTGGTCACGGGCGAGCACGCGGACGAGATCCAGCCCGCGGGGACGCCGGTGGAGGGGGCGTAGCCCTAGCGGCGGCTCGGCGGCTCTCGGCTCGGCGGCTCTCGGCTCGGCGGTTCGTCGGCTTTCCGCTTGGCGGCTCGGCGGGTTCGTCGGTTCTCGGCTCGGCGGATCGGCGGATCTCCGCTCGGCGGATCTCCGCTCGGCGGGCCGCTGCTCGGCGGTCCTCGTGACAGGCCGGCGGCACAGCGGTGCCCCGCACGGGGTCAGGTCCGTGCGGGGCACGCCTGTGCGGTCAGCCGCAGCTGCCGCCGCACTGGCAGCTGCCGCCGGACTGGCAGCCGCAGCTGCAGCCCGGGCCGCAGCCGCAGGCGCCGAGCAGCACGAGCCTCGGCAGGCCCGGGGTGTCGGCCGACGGCTCGGGGGCTGCTCGGTTCTTGAGGGACTCGGCCATGGGGGGTCCTCCTCGCAGGCAGGGGACGTACGGCAAGCGCGTACTACTCCCATTGCATGCCCGGCGGGGCGGGCGCATCAACGGCGCACACGCGCGTGGTCCGGCCCCCGCGCACCGGGGCGGCACGCGCCGCGCACCCGGGCCGCGCCCGCGCCCCACCGGTCCCGCGGCCCAGGGGGAACACCCACCCCACCTGTCACGGTCTGCCGCGTCATCCCGGGACTGCCACGTGGCTCAGTGGACAGCGACGTCGCCCGGTGGTTCTGTCATACCCACCCCGCACGTGCCGTTCCGGTCGCTGTTGGACGCTTTGTTGCCAACCATGCGTGGCTGAGCCGTCACGGACGTTCGTTCGAGCTAGACAGGAAGCCCGGGACGCCGTCGTCCGAAGGGGGCCCGACCGATGGTTCTGACGATCAACGTGGCGGTCCTGCTGGCGATCATCATCATCCTGCGCCTGCGCAGACGCACCGAGGCCCGCAAACGGAGCGACGAACAGCTGACGGTGGTGATCGTCCTGGTCTTCGGCGTCCTCATCGCCCCGACGGCCTTCGGCCAGTGGATCGTGGACATCGTGCGCGGCCTGGCGGAGGGGATCACGCGGTCGGGAACGCCGTGAGACCCGGCCGCGGTGGGACCGCCCGGACCTCAGCGCGCGGCGGCGGGCCCCGGCCTCTTCTCCGCCCGCGCCCGGTACTCGTCCAGGACCCCCACGGCGATCAGCGACAGCACCGCTGCCAGGCCGAAGGCGGCGGTCAGGGCGTTCAGCGTGTCGTAGGGGCCGCTCCCCGCCACGGTACGGCCGCTGTCCAGCAGGCAGTCGAAGCCCAGGGGGAAGTACGACGGTTCGTGCCCGGCGATGCCGTCGAGCGTGCCGGGCGGGAGGGAGCGGCAGGGAACCGCGGGCGAGGACCCGGCGCCGGACTCGGCCTCGCTCGCGTCCCATTGGACCAAGCCGAGCCCGATCACGTACACGATGACGGCCGCGGCAGCCGCCGCGCCCGCGCTCCACCGCAGCAGGTCACGGGCCCAGTCCGGCCGACGCCCCGGGGCGGCGACCGATATCAGCTTCAGCACGACCGCGATGGCCCACAACGGCACGGCACACAGGGCGCCGTACATCAACAGGACGAACATGCCGCTGCCTTCCGGGTGCTTCCCGCTGCCGTCGACGGCCTCGCCGTCCTGTGCCAGACGTCATGCCGTGCCGGTCGGTTCCCTCACGGTGCCGCAGGGGCGAGGCCGGCTCCCATGCCGTGGAACGCCCGCAGCAGGGCGAGGAGCTTGCGGTCCTGCGTGCGTGCTCCAGGCGGACAGCCCTTCCGAGTCCAGGACGACGGTCTCAAAGCGCTCGCTCACGCCTCGCCCGCGCCCTTGCCGGAACCGGTGCCGCCGGAGATCCTCGCGCGGCTTCGGCGAGTTCCTCGTCGCTGAAGGTTCCGTGCTCTTCCTCGTGACGGCGGAGGTCGTCGCCCAGGAGCTGGTGCCGGATCTGGCGGGCCACGGCTTCCGCCACATAGCCGGAGACATCGTCCGTGAGCTCAAAACACTGAGGTATGCGCCTGTCGTCCCCGATCCACCGTCCACGGCCTCGACGGTCGGCACCGCGCGCTCCTCCGCCGACCGCCGCGAGCCGAAGCTCACTCCCCGGCCTTGCCGCACCGCACCGCACCGCACCGACCGGGACCGCCCGGGCTCACGCCTCGAAGTCGTACTCCAGGATGTAGGAGGCGGCGTCCAGCGTCATCTCGTTGATCTCGACGGGGCGGCCTCCTTCCGCGTACGCCGTGCGGCAGATGAGGATGACCGGGGTCCCCGTGGCCATGCCCAACCGCGTCGCCTCCTCCTGCGAAGGCATCCGTGAGCGGATCTCCTCACGGAAGCGCACCGGCTCGAAGCCGAGGTCGGCCAGCCTCGCGTATGTCCCGCCCTGCCCGGTGTCCTGCCTGGTGATCGCGGTGCCGGCCACCAGAGGCATGGGGAGGTAGCTCGTCGCGAGCAGGACAGGCTTTGCGTCCAGCACGAAACGCCGACGCCGTACGCAGACGGTCTCCTCGGCGGCCAGGTCCAGTACCGCGCCGACCCGGTCGGGCGCGGCCTCCTCCGAGACGCTGACCTGGTCCACCTCCAGGTCGCGGTTCTCGATGTCCGCCGACCAGATGGAACGGCCGCCACCCCACTGCTGCCGGGCCAGTCGCTGGATGCCCCGGCGCCGGAGCGGGCGGTACGCCCGGACGAACACCCCGGCGCCCTTGCGGGCCTCGACGACACCTTCGTCCCGGAGGACGCTCAGGGCATGCCGGGCCGTCATACGGGCCACGCCGTACGCGGCCATGAGGTCGTTCTCCCCCGGAAGCCGATCACCGGGACCGTACTCGCCCGACTGGACGGCCTCGCGCAAAGCGTCCGCGATCCGCCGGTACTTGGGCCGACGGTCATTGTCGGTGTTGGCCATACCCCGAGTCTCCCCTCATCTCCAGGACGTCAGGCCACGGCTCGCGCGTTTCCCCTGTCTCTGCAGCCGTGCTGCTTACGGCCACATGACCCACTCGGCCTCGTGATGGGACTCAGGCCGCGTCCGGGATGCGCCAGAGTGGTGCCGCGTACTGCTCCGGGCGGCGCGACAGCAGGAGTTGGCGCAGCGCGCCGCGCTGGGTGCCGTTGAGGTTCAGGACCTCGGTGAGGTGGCGGAACGTCGTGTGGGTGATTCCGCGGGCGCGGGCACCCGACTCGAACTGATCGAGTCGGCGCAGCACCGCTTCCGCGTCGAGAGCCACCGGCGGCTGCTCCTGCGTCCGCGTGGCCTTGTCGCGCTCGTAGTCGATCTCCGAGAAGCCGCAGACCTCGCGGCTGCGGGCCTCGGCCTCGCCCATGGTCGTCGTCGCCATGAGGGCTCGGGCCAGAGCGTTGCGGCTCAGAGCCTCATGCGGGTCGACCTCGTGGAGCCGGGGGCTGGCGTGCGTGAGCGGCACAGGCAGGCCGGCGTCACGGATCTCGCACGTACCGCGGACTCCACGGGCCGTCGCCGCGAGCATGCCCGTGGCTTCGGACGGGTGCCACTCCAGGATGCTGCTGACCGGTACCACGTCCTCCGCCGTGAAGGTGTGGACGACAGGGCCCAACAGCGGACGAAGGCTGTCCGCCGGCAGTTCGCCGTCCAGGCCGGGGCCGGCGACCAGGAGCCGGACAGGCACCTCCACCCGACAGCAAGCCGCAAGGGTCAAAGCGTCGGCGAGCGGGCTCTTGAGGGTCGGTTCGTCGCCGCGGGCGAGGATGTCTCCGCCGACGTCCAGAAGGTCGACCGACTCCGGCGTCAGGTGGGCCACCAGCTCTTCCAGCTGGGCCGTCACGCCCTCGGCCCCGCGTGAGGGGTCCAGCAGAGCGAGCGTCTGTGGAAGTCCGGAAGCGAGACGGGGGAGCGTCGACCCCGCCGGAGCGACCGGGCGGGCAGTCGTCGGTACCGACCGGACGGACGGAGTAACGGTGCCCAGGCCGATGAAGTCGTGCGCGCTGCGCGGGCCCGGTACCGGATCGATCAGCAGGCGGTCCCAGGCATACGTGAGGATCACCGCCTGGTCCTCGTCGCCGTACCGAGCGGCGTGAAGCATCGCGGCGGCGACTACGTCGCCCCCTCCTCCCGCCGCGACGATCAACCGCGTCATGTGCTCAACGGTACGGGTTCCGGCACTGGCCATTCACCCTATAGTGGCCAGAGGCCAAAGCCACTTGGACGAGGAGGAGACGTGCCGCAGATCGAGGAGGCGCAGCCGAAGTATCTCCAGATCGCTCACCACATCCGCGATCAGATCCTTCGGGGCGATCTACGAGCGGGGGACGAGGTGCCGTCGGAACGGCAGTTGGCAGCCGACTGGAAGGTGTCCCGCCCGACCACGGCCCGCGCCTTGGAGGCGCTGAGCCATCAGGGACTCGTCGAGAAGCGGCAGGGCTCGGGGACGTACGTGCGGAGCCTGGAAGTCAACCGGCGGGCGCGGGAGTTGTACGGCAGAGCTCGTCAGACGGGGAAGATCTACACGCCCGGTGAGTACGCGGTGATCACCTCGGCGGGCTGGACAGACGCTCCGGATCACGTCGCCGAGGCTCTCGGCCTGGTGAAGGATCGTCGGGCGGTGCGTCGCCGGCGCGTGACCAACAATCAGGACGGACCCCTCACGTCATCCACCTCCTGGTTCGCTCCGGATGTCGGCCAGCGCGCCTCCAAGCTCACGGAGCCCGAGCGGATTCAAGAGGGAACCCTGGCCTACGTCGAGAACATGACGGGCCGGCAGGGGAGTCACGCCGAAGACCGGATGTGCGCTCGGGGCGCCACCGACGAAGAGGCCGCCGCCCTGAACCTCGACCCGGGCTCCGCCGTGCTGGTCGTTCACCACGTCGTCTACGACATGCAGGACCGGCCGTTGGAGTTCGCCGAGGCCACGTATCCACCGCACCGTTGGGCGTTCGAACAGGGGTACCCGCTGACGTGACCCGACGGGCGGACAGTTTCACGGACCGCTTGCGCCGGACAAGTGGACAATGCCACCATCCAGCAAGTGGCTAAGTCCACTTACTGGAGGAGGCACGTCGCACCGAAGCGACGCCGCCTCGACTCCGACCGCAGCGGCAAGGAGTGAGTGCGGATGACCTACTGGTTCAACCGCTTTCCCAGCGAGGAATCACCGTGGCTCGGGGCGATGACCCTGCACCCGAATCCGGAGTCCGTCCCCCGGGCCCGGCGTTGGTTCCGGAAGTTCATCGCCCCGTATGAACCGGCCTGCTCGGTCGACGACTGTGTGCTGATGATTTCCGAGCTGGTGACGAACGCCGTCACGTACGGTCGGGCCGATGAGGAGTGGCGCGTACGCGTGGAGTGGTTCCGGGAAGGAAGCTCGCTGCGCGTGGAGGTTCACAACCCCGGCCTACCCGCGGACGTGCGTCTTCGCCGGCCGGACGTCGACGACACCCATGGACGCGGGCTGTTCCTGGTCGACTCCATCGCCGAGTCCTGGCACGCGGGGCCCAGCCGGTTCGGCGGGACGGTGGTCGCCTTCTTGGTGGCCGATGCGTGGCCTGCCTGAGAAATACGCCTGACGGCCCGGTAGAGACGGCCCGTGGGCGACGACAAGAACCCCCTGCCCACGGAGAGCCGCAGGCAGGGGGTGCAGCCTAGGCAGGGCTACTTCTTCTTGTCCTGGGTGTTGCCGGGGATCTTGGTGAGCTGGTTTTTTGCTGGTCAGGGGCGGTGGGTTCGCGCCCCTGGCGGTCGTCGTTGGTCGTCATTGGCCACTGTCGAGCGGCCTCGGACGGCCCAGCCAGCACCGTCATGAGCGTCGGCTTGCCGCGTTACGCAGCGCCTCGAACCTAACTCATGAAGAGCCACCCCAGCCACCAGAACCAACCTCTGCGCCTGCATTGCGGCCGTGATTCCGGACGCGCCGGCATGCGCGGAAGTCGGGGAGGAGCAGAGACACGTGGGCTTTGGTTTCGTCGGCCTCCCCCACCGTGCAGATGACAGTAGCCGTTCCATCCGGCCGGGTTTCCGCACGCTCGTCCCTGCCGTGTCACCCCGGCGCAACGCCGCCCCATGAAGCGATTCTGGCAGAGCCTGCGCGGGCAGGGGGCGACGGTGGGGCAACAGCTTGCGGGAGCTACGGAGTCTCACACGCGGAGCAATCAGCTTGGGAAGCTCGGGTGATCAAGGGGAGTTGGGTGCCTGACCTGTGGGGGAGTAACCTGCCGGCCCTCGATTTCGGCATCATGTTTCCCGCCGTTCCCTGTGGCTCCCCGCCCAACCTGGCACGGCTCTGAGTGCTGAGGCAGCCAACCCTTGTCGCGCCCCAGGGCGCGGCCTTTACCTTCGTCGGCAGACTCCGCGCGCCAGGTCGACGTCGCGGATGAGCTCACCGACCGCCAGACCGACGAATGAGCGCCGAGCCTTCGAGCTACTTATGCCCCACAGCGCTGACCAGTTTCGTTAGCGATGTGCCGTGTAGACGCTTGAGCAGGAATCTTTCGATCTTCTGCAACTGACAGTGCGCCAACCTGCTTTGCAGGATCAGCTCATCCAGACGGTACGACTCCTCGACGAGCATCGAGTCAAGCTTACCGTCATCGCGCTCATCTCCCTTCGCGAGTTGGCCGAAGTGGCGTTCCTTAGTTTCGCAACGTCCCTTCAACCACCCCAATCCGAGCATCGAATTCTCGATTCCTACGGTGTGGTGACTGGTGGAGTGATAAAGGTGCGACTGGAGCCTGCAGTCGTAAAGCTCCTCCCAGACGGGAGAAAGGATTCTGAGAGCTACCGAAGATATCCCCTTGTCACGTATGTCCTCCAAATGGTCAGCCACTGCACCTAGGGTGCACTGCAGTCTCTGGAATTCCGGCTCCTCAAGGAGAATTTCCAACGATTTTCTGCCGTAGATGCTTACCCTGAGCCCGTAGCGATCTCTTTCGAACCCGAACCCTGGGGACCATGTGCGCCCCGACTCCGCCGCTCCGGATGCGACGTCAAGGTACGCGGAACGATATGAATTGATGTTCTCGTGTACCTCCTGCAGTGCAAAGTCTAATTTGGAGAGCTTGGCAAGGAGTTCGGCAAGCATGCGGTTCACGTCCTTTGCTGCCTCGTCCCTCGCCCTGATCCTGTCGATCAAATTACCGCTTCGGGTGAATGCGATGACTCCGACAGTTAGAACCAGGATCGGCACCCATGTCCTCTGCTCTGCGATTTTGGGGATTCCATCCGCAATCATCTGAAGATCCCCCCTCGTGCTCCCTGGGCGCTCATACTGGTACACCACTGTGCTCGACGCGAGCAGCACCAAGGATCGCCGAGAGGCAAACTTGACGACTCTCTTCGGTATTCGCGACAACTGCTCTACAGTGTTCCTCCTCTTCGTCATCCTTTCGAGCTTCCTCACGGATAGTTGCCTGACAAGGCGGCGCGCCACCGAATAGCGGAGGAGCCACATTGGGCTCTTTCGCTCCAGATTCGCCCATGAGCGCGGCAGATTACTTCGCCATCGAGCATCCTCTACGTGAACGCCGAACTTACTGGCATGTTCCAGGACACTTGAGTACCAAATGCGCCGCTCCACGAGCATGCTTACGTCCACCCAGAATTTGATGGCCAGAAACCGGGCGGCTGAGAGCGCGCCGAGCAGCATGACGGCAGCGGCAGCGATCTTCAGAGGAATGGCAAACCAAGGTTGCGTCACACCGGTCTCAATGGATGCAAAGCATTTATACAGCAATTCCATTGGCCCTCCCCGGGAGCTCCATGGTTGGGAGCGTAATTATCAAGGAGCGGTGTGGGCAACTACATGAATTTGAGGACAGTTTGAGCTTCGTCTTGAGCGCGGCTACCTCAGGCCATCGCCCCCCTCCACCCCGGTGCCGGCCGATCCCCCGCCGGAGGCATCATCTTGTGCCCGCGGATAACGTCCCGCCCTTGCCCGCATGCACGCAGCGCGCCGCCGGGCGCGGCCAGCCGGGGCGCAGACAGGAGGCAGGCCGCGCCGCAGAGGCGGCGCGCGCCCGCGCCGTGCGCGGGCCTTGCACCAGTAGAGAAAGTTGTAACTCAGTCGGTCTGGCGGGGCTTGAAGTCGTCTGTGCAGGCTGGAAGTTCTGTTGCCTGGCGGTGTGCGAGGGGCAGGAAGAGGACTGGGCGGATCGTCCAGGTGATGCGTGTGTCCGCGTGGGTTACTGAGACCGTGCAGGCTGCTTCCGGAGGAGTGCTCTGCGGGTGTGGATGCGGTCCTCGTACAGCCACTGCCAGGCTTCGTCTGATGCGTTGGCGTCCAGTGCAGGGGGGATTGTGCGGAGCGCGACCGCTACCCATCGGTCGGCCTGGGGTGCCGAGTAGGCGTCGAAGGATGCTCGTAGTTGTGGTTCGGACTGGCCGTCCGTCGGAGTGGGTCCCGTCCAGCACTCGCACCAGTAGCCGCGTCGGCGCCTACTCATTGGCATAGTGGGGTTCCCTGGCCGGCCTGGGTGTAGAGGGCCGCGGTGACCGTGAGGCCGTGGTCGCTGTCGTGGACGAGGACTCGGTGGGCGATCGCGCTGACCATGTCCAGGCCCCGGCCGTGTTCCGCTTCCTCGTCCTGGTGCTCCACCTTGGGGGCTGTGCCCGTCGCTCCGCCGTCTGTGACTGACAGGGCGACCACTTCCGGTGAGACCTCGATCAGCAGGTGGAAGCTGCCGGACTTCTGTCCGCTGGCCGTGTGCAGGATCGCGTTCGCGCTCAGTTCGCTCACAATCAGTTCGGCGTCGTCCGCCAGCGGCGAGCCGCGCACGATGTCCCGTGTCCAGCGGCGGGCTCGGCTGACCTCTTCGGGGTCGTCGGCGGGCCTCCCGTGACCAAGCGACTCATTCTCACCGGGCCTCGTGGCGGGCATGTCTGGTGTACCTCGCTCAACGAGGAGGCGTGGAGACGCGCTCTGGCCGCTGCCGATGTGAGCCCGAGGCCCAAGCGAGGTGAGTCCTACGCGGAGTCACGCGAGAACGGCATGCACGCCCTGAGGCACTTTTACGCCTCGGCACTCCTGGACGCCGGGGAGAGCATCAAGGCCGTCGCCGAGTACCTCGGCCACTCGGACCCAGGGCTCACGCTCCGTGTGTATGCCCATCTGATGCCCTCTAGCAAAGAACGGACGCGGAGGGCAGTCGAGCACGCATACGAATCTCTTAGATCGGAAACCTAAGCCTCAGACCTGAGGGTGGATGCTTGCTTTCTGCCTAGAAAGCAAGCTTTCATCCGAGAAAGAAAGCAAGGGGCTCATTCCAATTGAGCTCTTAGCACAGATCGGAGCCACAATTCCTTGCCCTCCGTGTCCACCTCCAAGGCGAACGCCTCTCCCTGAGCTGGGCGAAGATCCCTCCCTAGGGAGGGATCTTCTCTGTTCAGGCCGCGCAACGAATCATTCATCTCGCTGAATGCCCCGGCTGCGACCGGGCTGATCTGGCTACACATTTCTACTGTAGAAGTCGAAGCTAGAGGCCTTCCAGCTGCACGTTTGTCTACGAAGCTGAGCTATGCAAAAGTCTCACCACGCGCGAATGCCGCCCGGGCTAGGGGCGGCATTCGTTCCATCTCCACGCTCGGAATCCCTTGCCAGGAACCGACCACACATGGAGTCCGCATGCTCCCACGCAGAGGTGTCACCGTCGACATCTGTCCACGCGACTTACCGATCGCGCTCATCGGCCTGGCTGGCGGCGCGCTCGCGCTCTGGGCTGACGCACCGCCCGAAGCGACCGCCCCTGTCGCGCTCCTGATCATCTTCGACGTCCGCATCCGCCGCTGGTGCCGTCACACCTGACGGCCCATAGACGGCCCAAGGGCAACAAGAAGCCCCCTACCAGCGGCCAAACCGCAGGTAGGGGGCTTCTTCCGGCGGGCTTACTTCTTCTTGCCCTGGTTCTTGACCGCCTCGATCGCCGCCTTCGCGGCCTCCGGGTCGAGGTAGGTGCCGCCCGGGTTGAGGGGCTTGAACTCGGCGTCCAGTTCGTAGGAGAGCGGGATGCCGGTGGGGATGTTCAGGCCCGCGATGTCGGCGTCGGAGATGCCGTCCAGGTGCTTGACCAGGGCGCGGAGGCTGTTGCCGTGGGCGGCGACCAGGACCGTCCGGCCCGTGAGGAGGTCGGGGACGATGCCGTCGAACCAGTACGGGAGCATGCGGACGACGACGTCCTTCAGGCACTCCGTGCGCGGGCGCAGCTCCGGGGGGAGCGTGGCGTAGCGCGGGTCGGAGAACTGGGAGTACTCCGCGTCGCGGTCCAGTGCCGGCGGCGGGGTGTCGTACGAGCGGCGCCACAGCATGAACTGCTCCTCGCCGAACTCGGCGAGCGTCTGGGCCTTGTCCTTGCCCTGGAGGGCGCCGTAGTGGCGCTCGTTCAGGCGCCACGAGCGGTGTACGGGAATCCAGTGGCGGTCGGCCGCCTCAAGCGCGAGCTGCGCCGTGCGGATCGCGCGCTTCTGGAGCGACGTGTGGACCACGTCGGGGAGCAGGCCGGCGTCCTTGAGCAGCTCACCGCCGCGGACCGCCTCCTTCTCGCCCTTCTCGTTGAGGTTGACGTCCACCCAGCCGGTGAACAGGTTCTTCGCGTTCCATTCGCTCTCGCCGTGGCGGAGGAGGATCAGCTTGTACGGTGCGTCGGCCATGCCCCTGAGCGTAATCGAACCCCCGTGGGCCTCGCGCGCGCGGGCGCGGGCGTACCGGTTGACTGGTTCCGTCAATTGATTGGCGAGGCGGAAGCGACGGCTCGTAATATGTCGACGCCGCCAGAGCCACTTACATGTGTGAGAAATCCGCGCCACCCCGGGGGACCACCATGCCTGTCACCGCCATGAGACGTGCCGTCACGGAGAGCGTGTCGGGGCTGCCCCGCGCCTTCTGGTGGCTGTGGACGAGCACGCTGGTCAACCGGCTCGGGGCGTTCGTCGCCACGTTCATGGCGCTGTACCTGACGCTGGAACGCGGGTACTCGGCCTCGTACGCGGGGCTCGTCGCCGCACTGCACGGGCTCGGCGGGGTCGTCTCCTCCCTGGGCGCCGGGGTGATGACCGACCGGCTCGGGCGGCGGCCCACGCTGCTGGTCGCGCAGGCCTCCACGGCCGTGACCGTGGCCGTGCTCGCGTTCGTCGAGCATCCGGTGGCCATCGCCGGGGTCGCCTTCCTCGTGGGCATGGCAAGCAACGCCTCGCGGCCCGCCGTTCAGGCGATGATGGCGGACATCGTGCGGCCCGAGGACCGGGTGCGGGCGTTCTCGCTCAACTACTGGGCCATCAACCTCGGCTTCGCCATCTCCTCCGCCGGCGCCGGCTTCATCGCCGCGTACAGCTACCGGGCCGGGTTCCTCATCGAGGCCGCCATGACGATGGCGTGCGCGATCCTCGTCTTCATCAAGCTGCCGGAGTCGCGGCCCGTGCGCACCGCGCTGGAGAAGGCCGCCGAGCCGGAGGTCGGGCTCGGGACCGTGCTGCGGGACGGGCGGTTCATGGGAGTCGTGGGCCTGTCGTTCCTCGTGGCCCTCATCTTCCAGCAGGGGTCCCTGGGGCTGCCGGTCGCCATGGGCGAGGCCGGGTTCACGCCCGCCGACTACGGGCTCGCCATCGCCGTGAACGGCGTGCTGATCGTCGTCCTGCAGATCCCCGTCACCCGTTTCATCGAGCACCGGGACCCGCGGCGGCTGCTGGTGATCTCGTCGGTGGTCGCGGGATACGGCTTCGGGCTCACCGCCTTCGCGGGCTCCCTCGGCGTCTTCGCGCTGACGGTGTGCGTGTGGACGCTCGCCGAGATCGTCAACGCCCCGACGCAGACGAGCCTGGTCGTGCGGCTCTCCCCGGTCCACGGGCGCGGGCGCTACCAGGGCATGTACACGACGTCGTGGTCCGTGGCCGCGCTCGTCGCCCCGCTGATGTCCGGCTTCATGATCGACCGGTTCGGGGCGGAGTGGCTGTGGGGGACGTGCGCGGTGCTCGGCACCGGGGCCGCGCTCGGCTACTGGTGGCTGATGCGGAAGCTTCCCGAGGAGACGCCGCTCACCGAAGCCGCCGCTGGTCCCATTGGTCCCACAGATCCTGTCGAAGCCGTTGGTCCCACCGGTCCCGTCGGTCCCATCGAATCCGCCGGTCCCATCGATCCCACCGGGCCCACCGCAGCCACCGGCCCCACTGCTCCCACCGAAGCCCCCGCCACGCACTGACCCGCAGGGCCCAGCGGCAAGCGACAGACGGCGAGCGGCAAGCGGCAAGCCGCACCCGAGAGACGCAAGAGCGCCGCCCCGCCCCGGCGGGGCCCCGCCTCAACCCTCCCGGCGGGTCAGATGCGCGAACGCGTCCAGGTTTCGCGTGGACTCACCGCGCGAGACCCGCCACTCGTACTCCTTGCGGATCGCCGAGGCGAAACCGAGTTCGAGGAGCGTGTTGAAGGAGTCGTCCGCGGCGGAGAGCACCGAGCCGAGGAGCCGGTCCAGTTCCTCCGGGGTGACCGCCGCCAGCGGGAGCTTGCCGGCCAGGTAGATGTCGCCGAGGGAGTCGATCGCGTAACTCACGCCGTACAGGCGCAGGTTGCGCTCAAGGAGCCAGCGGTGCACCGCCTCGTGGTTCTCGTCCGGATGGCGGATGACGAAGGCGTTCAGGGAGAGCGAGTGGTTGCCGACGATCATCGACAAGGTGGTCGAGAGCTTCCTGGTGCCCGGAAGCTTCACTACGTAGGAGCCGGGTTCGGGGCTCTCCCACTCCAGCCCCGCCTCGTCGAGCGTCCGCTCGACGACCTCACCCGCGGCGGCGCGACCCGCGCCCGCGGAACCGTTTCCGCCCGCCGAAACACCCGTCCGCTCAGCCATGGTGCGAGCGTACGTGACGGCGGAAGTCATGCATGGCCGCGGTGTAGACGTCCGCGGTGACGGACGCCGCCGTGTCCCAGCCGAAGGACTGCGCGTGGCGGGCCGCGGCCTCGCCCATGTGGTCGGCGAGGTGCGGCTGGTCGGCGAAATCGCGGAGCACGCGCGCGTAGCGGGCGGGTTCGTGGCCGGGCACCAGGAAGCCCGTCACGCCGTCCCGCACGGCCACCGGGAGGCCGCCCACGGCGGCCGCGAGGACCGGCGTGCCCGCCGCCTGCGCCTCTATGGCGACGAGGCCGAAGGACTCGCTGTAGGACGGCATCACGAGGACCGACGCCGCCCGGAACCAGTCCGCGAGCTGGTCCTGGCCCACCGGCGGCTGGAAGCGGACCACGTCGGCGATGCCCAGCCTCGCGGCCAGCTTCTGCAGGCCCTCCGGCTTGGCGAGGCCGCTGCCGCTCGGCCCGCCGACGATGGGCACGACGATGTTGGAGCGCAGGGCGGGCCGCTCGTCCAGGAGGACGGCGACCGCGCGCAGCAGCACGTCGGGGGCCTTCAGCGGCTGGATGCGGCCCGCGAAGAGCGGGACGAGCGCGTTCTGCGGCAGGTTGAGCCGGTGCCGGGCGGCGGCGCGGCCGTCGGCGGGGCGGAAGCGGTCGAGGTTGACGCCGGGGTGGACGACGGCGACCTTGCCGGGGTCCGCGTCGTAGTGGTGGACGAGTTCGCCGGCCTCTTCGGAGGTGTTGGCGATGAGCCGGTCGGCGGCGCGCACGATCTGCGTCTCGCCTATGACGCGGGCCGCGGGCTCGGGGGTGTCGCCCTCGGCGAGCGCGGCGTTCTTGACCTTGGCCATGGTGTGCATGGCGTGCACCAGGGGCACGCCCCAGCGTTCGGCGGCGAGCCAGCCGACGTGGCCGGAGAGCCAGTAGTGGGAGTGGACGAGGTCGTAGTAGCCGGGCCGGTGGCCCGCCCAGGCCTGCATGACGCCGTGGGTGAAGGCGCAGAGCTGGGCCGGCAGCTCCTCCTTGGCGAGGCCCTCGTAGGGGCCCGCGTCGACGTGTCTGACCAGGACCCCGGGCGCGAGTTCGACGGTGGGCGGGAGCGCGCCGGTGGTCGCTCGGGTGAAGATTTCCACCTCGATGTTGATCGCCGCGAGGCGTCTGGCCAGCTCGACGATGTAGACGTTCATGCCGCCCGCGTCGCCCGTGCCGGGCTGGTGCAGGGGCGAGGTGTGCACGCTCAGCACGGCCACGCGCCGGGGCCGCCGCGGAGTGCCTGGCATGCGGAGCCGTGAGGGGGCCGATGGGGAGCGACGCCCGAGCCTGGACACGTATTGGCTCACGTGGCGGTCCTCCTTGCGTACGGGCATGACGACGGGGAGGTCGTACGTACCTCCAGAGGGAGAACACCGGAGGTTTCTGCTCCATTTCCTCCCGGGGCCTTTTTGCCAAAGCGTTACCCGGTCATCCCGGCCGCCCCTCCCGCATACCCTTTCCCCATGGCCCCGCGTACCCCTTCCCGCCCCGTGGGAACGGTGACGCGCGGGACCACGAACCCCAACCGTCTGCGCCGCATGGACCGCTGGATCGCCGCCACGCACGGCGCCGCGCTGCGTCGCTCCCCCGACCCCGTGGCCGTGGACCTCGGCTACGGCGCCGCCCCCTGGACGGCCGTCGAACTGCTCCTGCGGCTGCGCACCGCCGCTCCACGCGCGCGTGTCGTCGGCGTCGAGATCGACCCCGCCCGGGTCGCGGCCGCGAAGCCGTACGAGCGGGAGGGCCTCGCGTTCCGCCACGGCGGCTTCGAGGTGCCCCTGCCGGGCAGCCCCGTCCTGATCCGGGCCGCGAACGTCCTGCGCCAGTACGACGAGGACCAGGTCGCCGCCGTCTGGGAGCGGCTCCGCGCGCGCCTGGCGCCCGGGGGGCTGCTGGTCGAGGGCACCTGCGACGAGATCGGGCGGCGGCACGTCTGGGTGGCGCTCGGCCCCGAGGGGCCGCGTTCGGTGACCTTCGCGGCCCGGCTCGGCTCGCTGGAGCGCCCCTCCGATCTCGCCGAGCGGCTGCCGAAGGCGCTGATCCACCGGAACGTGCCGGGCGAGCCGGTCCACGCGTTCCTGCGGGACTTCGACCGGGCCTGGGCGGCGGCGGCCCCGTACGCCTCCTACGGCGCGCGGCAGCGCTGGATCAGGGCGGCACGCGACCTCCGCAGCGACTGGCCGGTCATCGACGGGCCCTCGCGGTGGCGGCAGGGGGAGCTGACGGTGCGGTGGGAGGCGCTGGCACCGCTGACCGGGTGAATCCGCCCGAGCCGACATCGACCCGGCGCCGGGCCCACACCGAACCGGCACCGGGCCGACGCCGTGACCTGCGGGGAACGAACTCGGCGTGCCGTTCGTCACATGGGGCGGGTGGGGAGATCAGAGTTGCCGTAGCACTCTGTCGCAAAGGGCGCCGACATGGCACCATCCCGGAAGCGACCGCAAGTTACTGACGGTAAATCAGGTTTTTGGGGGTGCAGGGCGTGACCGGCAAGCGATGCTCGGCGGCGGCGACCGTGGCGCTGATCTGCGCGGCGGCTGTGGTGGTGACCTCACCGGGCGCGGCACACGCGAGCCCTTCGTCCCCGGCCGGATCGAAGGCTCCGACGAGACCGACCGCTCCGACGCCCCGGTCGGACGAGTCCCTCGAACAGGTCCGCAAGGAGATCGAGAAGCTCTATCACGAGGCGGGCGCGGCGACGGACGCGTACAACGCGGCCGAGGAGAAGGCCGACAAGCAGTCCGAGCAGATCGTGAAGCTGTCCAAGGACATCGCCGACGGCCGGGCGAAGCTGAAGAAGCTCAAGGCGCGCGCCGGCGCCGCGGCCCGCTCGCAGTACCGCGGCGGTGGCATGCCGGACGAGGCCCAGCTGATGCTGAGCGACGACCCCGGCGAGTTCCTCGACGGCGCCGGACGCGTGCGGCAGGGCCACAAGGCCGCCAAGAACATGCTGACCGAGCTGTCCCGGACGCAGGAGGACCTGCGGATCTACGCCGAGGACGCCACGGCCCGCTGGAAGAAGCTGGAAGCCAACCGCAAGGCGAAGGCCGCGTCGAAGAGGAAGATCAAGAAGAAGATCGCGGACGCGGAGAAGCTCGAATCGCGGCTGGAGAAGAAGGAGCGGGAGCGGCTGCGCAAGCTGGAGGAGGCGGCGGCCCGCAGGAAGCAGACGGCGTGGGTGGACTCGGGCGTCCTGAAGGACATCGGCGCCAAGGCGACCCCGCAGGGCAAGAAGGCCATCGAGTTCGCCACGGCCCAGATCGGCAAGCCGTATGTGTGGGGCGCCGAGGGCCCGGGTTCGTACGACTGCTCCGGGCTCACGTCGAAGGCGTGGGCGGCGGCCGGGGAGGGCATTCCGCGGACCTCGCAGGAGCAGTGGAAGCGGCTGCCGCGCGTCGGCATCGAGAACATGCGCCCCGGTGACCTGATCATCTACCACGCGGACGCCAGCCACGTCGGGCTGTACGTGGGCGACGGCACGATCGTGCACGCCCCGCGGCCGGGCCGCGACGTCACGACCGCCGGGGCGGGCTCCATGCGCATCCTGGGCGTGGTCCGGCCCGACAAGTAGCCGGACGCCGCACGGCGCGGCGTGTGACCCAGTGCACGGTCCGGGCCGCCGCTCGGCCTCCGGGGCGTGATGTTCGTCATTGGACCGGGACCTCGCCGTGCCCAAGTGCGTTCCGGGATGCGGCATATGACGGTGGCCGACTGCCCCGCGCCATTCCAATCGGGGCCCGGCTACCGCTATGGTCCGTCGTCGGTGCTGCGTCGACCTGCGTCGCACCACGCCCTCGGGGGGAGGGAAGGAAACCAAGCGATGCCCGTACCCATACCGCGGCAGAGAGCGATCCCGGCCGCGGAAGGCGGTCAGGCGCACGCGGCACCCCACCAGGACGCCGGGGCGCCCGCCTCGCACCCGTCCGGCTCGGCCGGTCAGACCAGCGGCGGCCCCAACGGCTCCCCGCTCACCCTGCTGGTGATCGAGGACGACCCCGGGGGCTCCCTGAGCGTGCCCGCGCTCCTCGACTCGGCGGGCAACCCGATCCGCGTACGCACCGCCCGCAACCTCACCGAGGCCGAGCGGCTGCTCACCGACGACGTGCACTGCATCCTGCTCGACCTCGCCCTGCCCGCGCCGAACGGCTCCGGCGGCTCCGGCGGCCCGAACGGCTCCGGCGGCTCCGGTGAATCCGAGGCGGACGACGACGAGCTCGTCGCGCTCAAGCACGTGCTGCGCCTCGCGCCCCGGCACGCCGTCCTCGCCCTCACCGCTGACGGCGACGCCGAGCGCGGCGCCGAGGCCGTACGGGTCGGCGCCCAGGACTACCTCTTCCGCGACGAACTGGACGGCCGGCTCCTCAGCCGCACCGTCCGCTACGCGGTGGAGCGCAAGCGCGCGGACGCCGCCCAGCGCCAGCTGACCGAGTCCAGGCTGCGCGCCCAGGAGAACGCCCGCCTGGAGCGGGGCCTCCTGCCGACCCCCCTCCTCGACGGGTCACCGCTGCGCTTCGCCGCCCACTACCGCCCCGGCCGCTCCCGCGCGCTGCTCGGCGGCGACTTCTACGACACCGTGCGCACCCCCGACGGCTCGGTGCACGTGATGATCGGTGACGTCTGCGGCCACGGCCCCGACGAGGCCGCGCTCGGCGTGGAGCTGCGGATCGCCTGGCGCGCCCTGACCTTCGCCGGGCTCTGCGGCGACGAGCTGCTGTCCACGCTGCAGAAGGTCCTCGAACACGAGCGCGCCGACGACGAGATCTTCGCGACGCTCTGCACCGTCGACATCGCCCCCGACGGCCGCCGCGCCGGACTCTGCCTCGCCGGACACCCGGCGCCGCTGATCGCCCGCGACGGCCGCCTCGCCGAACTCCTTCCGTACGAGGACGGGGGCCCCGCCCTCGGTCTCCTGCCGCGTGCCCGCTGGCCGCGCCGGCAGGTGGAGCTGGGCGGGAAGTGGAGCCTGATGCTCTACACGGACGGGCTGATAGAGGGCCGCATCGGCCAGGGCAACCAGCGCCTCGGCCAGGACGGCATGGTGGAGCTGGTCCGCCGTCAGATCACCGCCGGGCTGCGCGGCGACGCGCTCCTGGAGGCCGCCGTGAACGAGGTGCGTGACCTCAACGGCGGCGACCTGACGGACGACGTCGCCGTACTGCTCCTCGACCGGGCGACCGGCGGGCACGGCCACTGACCGCGGCGGGGACTCAGCGGCCGCCGTTGTACGGGCCGTACGGACCGTCGCTGCTGGAGCCGCCGCGCCGGCCGCCACCGCCGGTGATCTGCCGGAGCGCGGGCCGCACGTCGACCATGTACACGATCGTGGCGATCAGGCCGATGATGGGCAGGAACGACAGGATGTTGAAGATCAGGTTCACCACGAAGGCGAGCCCGAGGATGATCAGCCAGAAGGGCTTGGTCTTCTTGTCGGCGGCCCGATAGGCGTCCTCGCGCCGGACCGCGGCGTCGAGGAGCGCGAATCCGCTGAACACGATCAGGGCCAGCGAAAGCAGCCACATGAAGTTCGCGAACCCCTGCATCAGCACAACGTCCACCACCAGTCTCGGCGCATCGATTACGCGGCCACGGTACCCGCTACCCGGTCAACGGGCCGGGCACTCCACGAGTGCCCGGCCCCACCGCCCGTTTCCCGCTCCCCGCTCCCGCTACTCGGCGGCCGGGGTGCTCTTCTCGCCGGCCGTCTCGTCGGCGGTCCCGGCAGTCGCCTTGGCGGCCGTCGCCTTGGTGGCCGCGGGCTTGGCGGCGGTGGACTTGGCTGCGGTGCTCTTCCTCGCGGCGGGCTTCTTCGCCGGCGCGGGGACCGTGCTCTTGCGCCCGGTGGCGGGCTTCGCCCCCGTGGCCGCGGACGCCGGCGCGGGGTCGGGCTCGACCGTCTCGGCCAGGTCGAGGATCTCCTCGGCCGCCTCGCCGCGCCAGGTCTTCACGGCCTGCTCGCCGTGCTCGGCGACCTCGTCGTACTTCTCGCGCGCCCTGACAGCGAACTCCGCGGCCACGCCGACACCGCGCAGCGCGAGGTCCTGCGCGGTCTCGCCGAGCTTCTTCAGGTCGGTGTCGATGCTGCCGAGCACCTCGGTGACCTTGGCCTGGATGGTCTCCTGCGCCTCCTTGGCGCGCGCGGCGGCCTTGTCCTGCACGGCCTTGGTGTCGGCGTTGCGGACCGCCTCGAAGCGGGACGGCGCCTCGGCGATGAGCTGCTCGACGATGGCGGGCACCTTCTTCGCCTGCTGGAGGGCGAGGTCCGCGGACCCGGCGACGAAGTAGGCGGGGGTGGTCGTGGTGAGGGTCTTGCGCAGGTCATCGGTGATGGCCATGACGATGGTCCTCCCGGATTCGCGTCAGCTGGTCCAGCCTGGTTCGGCTCGCCTCAGCCTGTGGGTTTCTGCTTCGGTCGGGCAGCACTGCCGTCGGCCGTACGGGCGCCTTCGACGGTCTCGGGGTCCGCGTCCGCGTCGGCGCGCACATCCGCGTCCGCGTCCGCATCCGCACCGGTGTAGGTGTAGGTGTCCGTGTCCGTGCCCGTGTACGCGGTCGTCTCGAAGCCGTTCTCCTTGCGGAACGACTCGTAGATCTGCAGCAGCACCTGCTTCTGGCGCTCGTTGATGGAGGGGTCGGCGAGGATGACGGCGCGCGTCTCCAGTTCGTCCCGCTCCTTCTCGTCGAGGATTCCCGCCCGCACGTACAGCGTCTCGGCGGAGATCCGCAGGGCCTTGGCGACCTGCTGCAGCACCTCCGCGCTCGGCTTGCGGAGGCCGCGCTCGATCTGGCTCAGATACGGATTGGACACCCCGGCGGCGTCGGCGAGCTGACGCAACGACAGCTGCGCGGTGCGCCGCTGCTCGCGCAGGTACTCGCCGAGATTGCCGACGTTGAGTGATGCCATGCCTCCGATGGTGCACCACCCTTGCTAACTCTTGCAAGCACCCGCTTGCAAAAGTGCGCTACACCACGCCCCCGGCATCGGTGTCGGCGTCGACCCCCGGCGCGCCCGCACGGCCCGAAGCCCCCAGCGCCCCCAACGCCACCTCCACCACCCCCCGCAGCCCCTCCGCGTCCGCCCCCGCCCGCGACCGCAGGTTCACCCCGTACGCCAGGAGCGCGAGGATCTCGGCGGTGGCGTCGACGTCCGTTCCCGGGGTCAGGTCCCCCTTCGCGCGTGCCGCCGCCAGTGCCGTCCGCATCGCTCCCCGCAGCCGCTCGTGGTGGTCGTCGAGCAGGGCCCGCACCTCGGGGTCGTCGCGTTCGCCGCCCGCGTGGGCGTTGACGGCCATGCAGCCCCAGCCCGCGTACGGGCCCGTGCAGCGCAGGTCGATGAGGCCCGCGAAGAACGCGCGGATCGCCGGGAGCCCCCGGCCGTCCTCGGCCACGAAGGCGAACGCCCGGTGGGAGTGGTCGCGCAGATAGCGGCGCAGGGCGGCGAGGTACAGCTCCCGCTTGCCCCCGAACGTGGCGTACAGGCTTGAGCGGTTGAGGCCCGTCGCCGTCGCCACGGCCTGGATGGAGGTCGTGGCGGCGCCGTGCTCCCAGAAGAGCCGGACGACGCGGTCCAGCGCCTCGTCCGGGTCGAAGTGCTTGATGTCGGGCATGAGTTGGGCTCCCGCAATCTTGGAACGTTGATTTCAAGATACCCCTTGACGGCCCCGTGGCACCTCACCATGCTGGAAATCCTGAAACGGGCGTTCCAAGTTCGGCGTGCACCCGGTGCGCGCCCCTGCCGACGCGGCGCCCATACACGGAAGGCCCACCGCCATGACCCTCAGGGACGAACTCCGAGACCTGTACGAGAACGGCCACCGCAAGCTGCCCGCCGACGTCCTGGAGGTCATGGACCGCGGCGCCGCCGAACTGCTCGCCACCCGCATCGCCGAGAACGCCCTCACCACCGGCGCTTTGGCGCCCCGCTTCACCCTTCCCTCGGCCACCGGCGACGAGGTGTCCCTCGACGCGCTCCTGGCCGAAGGCCCCGTCGTCCTGACCTTCTACCGCGGCGCCTGGTGCCCCTACTGCAACCTCGCCCTGCGCGCGCTCCAGCAGCACCACGACGCCGTCACCGCCCGCGGCGCCCGCCTCGTGGCCGTCTCCCCGCAGATCCCCGACGAGAGCCTCTCCCTCACCGAGAAGGAGCGGCTCGGCTTCGACGTCCTCAGCGACCTCGGCTCCGACGTCGCGAAGCAGTACGGGATCGCCTTCGACCTCTCCGACGAACTCGGCGCCCTGTACGACCGCCTCGGCTTCGACCTGCACCGCGTCAACGCCGGCCACGCCCGCACCCTGCCGCTGCCCGCCACCTACGTCATCGACCGCGCGGGCGTCATCCGCTGGGCGTTCGTCGACGCCGACTACTCCGTACGGGCCGAGCCCTCCGACATCCTGGCCGCGCTCGACTCCCTCGCGGGGCCGGAGCCGAAGAACGACCGCCGGTAATCGCCCGGCGCCACCCCGACCTGCTTGAGGAAGTGGTGGCGGAGGTTGTTCGCGGTACCGAGGCCGCTCAGCTCCCCCACCTTCTCGACCGACAGGTCCGTCGACTCCAGGAGGCTCTGGGCGCGGGCCACACGCTGGTTGAGCAGCCACTGCAACGGGGTGGTGCCCGTGGCCGCCTGGAGCCTGCGGTAGAAGGTGCGCGGGCTCATCGCCGCCCTGCGCGCCAGGTCGTCGACCGTCAGCGGGCGGTCCAGGCGCGCGCGGGCCCACTCCAGTACGGGACCGAGCCCCGCGTCGTCCGTCTCGGGCACCGCCAGGTCGATGAACTGGGCCTGGCCGCCCGTGCGGTGGGCGGGGACCACCATGCGCCGCGCCAGCTGGTTGGCCACGTGCGCGCCGAGGTCACGGCGGACCAGGTGCAGGCAGAGGTCGAGGCCCGCCGTCATGCCCGCGCTGGTCAGGACGGAGCCCTCGTCCACGTACAGGACGGAGTCGTCGACCTCCACCTCCGGGTAGCGGGCCGCCAGTTGGGCGGTGTGCATCCAGTGCGCGGTGGCCCTGCGGCCGTCGAGGAGGCCCGCTTCGGCGAGGGCGAAGGCGCCGGTGCACAGGGAGACCATGCGGGCGCCCCGCGCGTGGGCCGCGCGCAGGGCGTCGGCCAGTCCGGCCGGCAGCGGCGCCCCGTCCTCGACGCAGGCGTCCGGCACCGAGGCCACGACGACGGTGTCGGCGCCGGCGAGCCCTTCGAGGCCGTACGGGGTGTGCAGGGCGAGGCCGAAGTCGGCGGTCCGCGGGTCGGGGCGACGCGTCGAGCAGAGCCGCAGGTCGTACCAGGAGTCGCAGAGGTCGGGCTGCGGCTTGCCGAACACCGTGATCGGGATGCTCAGTTCGTACAGGTCCCAGGACGGGAACCCGATCTCGTCGGCCACCACCACCGCCACGGAACCAGCGCTCATGCCGCGAGCGTACGAGGCCGCGGGCGCCCGTCGCCCCGGTGGCAGGAATTTGGTGAGCACCGTCACCACTGTCACTGTCCGGTGCCGCCACGCACTGCGAGCGTGTCTCCCATGAACGCCGACAGCAACAGCCGTCCCGTGAACGCCGACAGCAACAGCCCCGCGGCCACCGCGGCCACCCCCGCCCGCACCCCCGTCACCGTCATCGGCCTCGGCCTCATGGGTTCCGCCCTCGCCTCGGCCCTGCTCGACCGCGGGCACGCCGTCACCGTCTGGAACCGCTCACCGGAGAAGGCGAAGCCGCTGGCCGACCGGGGCGCGCACGTGGCGGCGACCCCGGCCGACGCGGTCGCCGCGAGCGGGCTCGTCCTCGCCTGCGTCCTGGACTACGACGCCCTGCACACCGTCCTCGACCCGCTCGCCGAAGCGGGCGCGCTCACCGGCAAGGCCCTGGTCAACCTCACGTCCGGCGCGCCCGAGCAGGCCGAGGCGATGGCGGCCTGGGCGGACGCGCACGGCGCCGGATACCTCGACGGCGGCATCATGACGACCCCGCCGGGCGTCGGGAACCCCGAGATGATGTTCCTCTACAGCGGCTCCGAGGACGTCTTCACGGCCCACCGCCCGGTCCTCGCGGCCCTCGGCGACCCGATCCACCTGGGGCCGGCGCCCGGCCTCGCCTCGCTCTACGACTCCGCCCTGCTCGGCCTGATGTGGGCGACGTTCACCGGCTGGCTGCACGGCACCGCCCTGGCGACCGCCGACGGGACGTCCGCCACGGACTTCACCCGGGTCGCGCTGCGCTGGCTGAACGGCGCCGTCTCCCTGTTCCTCACGACGTACGCGCCGCAGGTGGACGCCGGGCACTACCCGGGGGACGACGCGACCGTCGACGTGCAGATCGCGGCGATCGGCCACCTCGTCCACGCCGCCGAGGCGCGCGGCGTGGACAACGCCCTGCCGGAGCTGATCAGGTCGACGATGCGGCGCGCCGCCGCCGCGGGGCACGGGTCCAGCAGTTTCGCCGGGGTGATCGAGGTACTGCGCGGGACGCCTGCCGGGTAGGCCGCCGGATCGGGGGATTCCGCCCCGGTCCGGGGCGGAAACGGCCAGGATGGACGGGGACTGTCCGACCGTCGCCGGCACCCGGGGGAAGCCACCATGAACCGTCCGCTGCGGCACATAGCCGTCTTCTGCGGAATCCTCACCCTGGCACTGCTGCTGCGGGCGACCTGGGTGCAGTTCGCGCAGAACGACAAGCTGGCGAACCACGAGAAGAACCGCCGCGTGCAGATCGAGGCGTTCTCGCACCCCCGCGGCGACATCATCGTCGGCGGCAAGTCCATCACCGGTTCGAAGAAGACGTCCGGCACCGACTTCGCGTACAAGCGGACCTTCAAGGAGGGCCCGATGTACGCGCCGGTGACGGGCTACTTCTCGCAGGCCCAGGGCGCCACCTTCCTGGAGGGCGTCCACAACGGCATCCTCAGCGGCAACGACGACCGGCTCTTCATCAAGCGCACCCTGGACATGCTGACCGGCGAGAAGCAGCAGGGCGGCGACGTCGTCACCACCATCGACCCCAAGGCCCAGAAGGCCGCGTACGACGGTCTGGTGAAGCTGAACGCCAAGGGCGCCGTCGTCGCGCTCGACCCCCGCACCGGCAAGGTGCTCGCCCTGGCCAGCACCCCTTCGTACGACCCCTCGGTCTTCGCGGGCATCTCGGCGGCGGAGGGGCGCGAGTTCAAGCGGCTCGACCGGCGCAAGGACAAGCCGCTGAGCAACCGCGCGCTGCGCGAGATCTACCCGCCCGGCTCCACGTTCAAGATCCTCACCGCGGCCGCCGCCCTGGAGCACGGCGTCGTGACGGACATCGAGAAGCCGACCGGCGCCGAGACCCCGTACAAACTGCCCCTCAGCTCCACCCGCATCGGCAACGACGTGCCCGACTCCAACTGCGACAAGGTCTCGATGAAGACCGGCATGCAGTGGTCCTGCAACAACGTCTTCCTCGACATCGCGGACAAGGTCGGCAAGGACAAGATGCGCGAGACGGCGGAGCAGTTCGGCTTCAACGCCCAGCAGTACGTCCCCGTACGCGCGGTCGCGAGCAGCTACCCGAAGGACCTCGACAAGCCGCAGACCGCGCTGACCGGCATGGGCCAGGGCAGCCTGACCAGCACTCCCCTCCAGATGGCGATGGTCACGGCGGGCCTCGCCAACGACGGCAAGGTCATGAAGCCGTACATGGTCGAGGAGCTGCGCGGCCCGGACCTCTCCACGATCGAGAAGGCCGAGCCGGACGATCTCAACCAGGCCGTCTCCGAGGACACCGCGGAGAAGGTGCAGGAGATGATGGAGAACACCGTCGAGAACGGCACCGCGAACAAGGCGCGGATCGACGGCGTCACGGTCGGCGGCAAGACCGGCACCGCGCAGCACGGCGCGGACGTCAACGACGAGCGGCCGTACGCCTGGTTCGTCTCCTACGCCAAGTCCCCCGGCGGCGACGAGTCACCGGTCGCCGTCGCGGTCTTCGTCGACCCGTCCAACATGGACATCCCCCGCTCGGAGATCGCGGGCGGCAAGCTGGGCGCGCCGATCGCCAAGGCGGTCATGGAGGCGGTCCTGGAGCGCTGAGCAGGGCATCCCTCACTCCTCCCAGGGGAGCGGCCTGCTGTGCAGTACGTCGAGGCGGGAGACGGCGCGCGTCAGCACGACGTACAGCCGGTGCGGTCCGCGCCGCTCGGCCTCCGCGATCTCGGCGGGTTCGACGGCGACGACGTGGTCGTACTCCAGGCCCTTGGCGAGCGAGGCGGGCAGGACGGTCACGCGCGCCCCCGGTTCGTCGGGGTCCGCGGTCTCGTCGGGGCTCGCGGTCTCGTCGGGGTCCGCCGCCCCGTCGGGGTGCGACGTCGCGATGCCGGCGGTGGTGAGGGCCGCGCGCAGCCGCTCGGCCGAGCCGTCGGCGGCGATGACCCCGATGGAGCCCTCCCGCCCCAGCGCCGCGCGCACGGCCTCGACCGCGGCGGGCACCACGTCCCGCACCTCGCGGACGGTCAGCTCCCCGTCGTCGCGCAGTGAACGCGCGGGCGGCACGTCGACGTCCAGTTGTCCCAGCAGCCGGTTGGCGAGCCCGATGACCGCCCGCGGCACGCGGAACCCGGTGGTCAGCCGGGCGACCTCGGCCTGCGGCTTCCCGAGGTGGCCGAGCAGCTCGGGCCAGCCGCGGGCCGCCCAGGGCGTCGTGGCCTGCGCCAGATCGCCGAGTACCGTCAGCGAGCCGAAGTCCGCCCTGCGCGCGATGGCCCTGCACTCCATCGGCGAGAGGTCCTGCGCCTCGTCCACGACGATGTGCGCGTACCCCGCGGGCCGTTCGAGCAGCCCCTCGATCTCGTCCATCAGCACGAGGTCGGCGGCGGTCCACCTCGCCGACCTGTACGAGCGCGGGGGCCCGGCCCAGCGGATCGCCCGCTGCTCGTCGGCGTCGAGGAGGCCGTCCGCGGCCTCGGCCAGCGCCGCCGGGTCGGCGAGCAGCCCCGCGAGGAATTCGTCGGCCCTGACCTTGGGCCAGCTCCCGTCGACGAACGCGGTGACGGCGCGGGCCCCGGAGACCTTCCGCAGCCAGGTGCCGCCGCGCGGTCCCGAACGCCGCTCGGCCTGCTCCCGCACGAGCCGCACGGCCCGGCTGCGCACCCGCTCACGCCCGGTGGCGTACGGCGGCTCCTCGGCCCGCACGTCCGCGACGACGCGCGCCAGTTCGCCGAGCGGCACCCGCCAGCGGTACGAGCCGTCGGGCACCGCGAGGTCATCGGTGGGCGGCGTGACGCGGGAGTAGAGCGCGCGGCGCAGCACCTCGGCCATGCGGACGTCGTGCTTGACGACCGCGGCGGCCTCGTCGTCACGGGCGCGCACGGGGTGCCGCCCGACCTCGTCCGCCACGGTGGACTGCCGCACGCCGCTCTCCCCGAGCGAGGGCAGCACCTCGGCGATGTAGCGCAGGAAGGTGCGGTTGGGCCCGAGGACGAGCATCCCGGAACGCCGTACGCGCTGGGGGTGCGTATAGAGCAGATACGCCGCCCTGTGCAGCCCCACGGCGGTCTTGCCGGTGCCGGGGGCGCCCTGGACGCAGAGGGAGGCGGCGAGTTCCCCGCGTACGAGGTCGTCCTGGTCGGGCTGGATGGTGGCGGCGATGTCCCGCATGGGGCCGACGCGGGGCCGCTCGATCTCATGAGCAACGATGCGGCTGCGGCTGCGGCTGCCGTGCGGGTGGGCCTGTGCCGCGGGCCCCCCTTCGCCGAGGGGTTCGTCCTCCATGCCGGTGAGGTCGGCGGAGTCGCCCTTGCTGCCGGGGGCCCAGCCGAACCGCCGCCGGACGGCGACGCCCTGCGGGTCGCGGGCACCGGCCTGGTAGAACGCCCGCGAGACGGGCGCCCGCCAGTCGACCACCAGCGGCGGCGCCGCGGGGTCCTCGGTGATGCGCAGCCGCCCGATGTAGTACCGCTGCCGCCGGTGCTCCCCGGCCCCCTCCTCCCCGAAGTCGAGCCGCCCGAAGAACAGCGGCGCCTCGGGCAGCTCCCGGAGGGCTCTGGCGTGGCTGCGGAACTGGTATCCGAGCACTTCGGCGTCGGCCCCCGACGCGGACACGTCGGCGCCGGTGAGGACGCGCTCCTGGGCGCCTTCGACCATGCCGCGGAGGGCGGCGCGGCAGGTGTCGTGGTACCGGCGCTCCTCGGCGAGGGCAGTCGTGGGGGTCGTGTTGGCGGAGGTCGTGGTCGCGGGGCGGGCGCTCATGGGGCGAGACTAACGCAACCAGGTAACGTTCGTAACCGAGTAACGATTGACCCCTTGGTACGGACATAACCCGGTAACGTCTATATCCGTAACCGAGTCTCACCCGGCCGCCTAGACTCACCCCATGACCACGGAAGCCGACAACGGCGGCGGCGCCCCCTCCCCCGGCCTGCGCGAGCGCAAGAAGGCGCAGCGCTACCAGGCGATCTCCGAGGCGGCGATCGCCCTCTTCCTCGACAAGGGCTACGACAAGGTGTCCGTCGCGGAGGTGGCGGCAGCGGCCGAGATCTCCAAGCCGACCCTCTTCCGCTACTTCGCCTCCAAGGAGGACCTGGTCCTCCACCGCTTCGCCGACCACGAGGAGGAGGCCGCCCGCGTGGTCGCCGACCGCCCCGCCAAGCGGCCCGCGCTCGACGCGCTGCAGCGCCACTTCCTGGACGGCCTGGAACGCCACGACCCGGTGACCGGCCTCAACGACGCCCCCGGAGTCCTCTCCTACCTGCGGCTCCTCTACGGCACCCCGGCCCTGGTCGCCCGCCTGTACGCCTACCAGGACCGCACCGAGAGCGCCCTCGCCGAAGCCCTGCTCACCGCCCACGGCGGCCACCCCCTCGAAGCCCGCCTCGCCGCCGGCCAGATCGTGGCCGTCCGGCGGATTCTCGCGGAGGAGAACATGCGCAGGATCAGGGCGGGCGAGAGCGCGGCCGAGGTGTGGCCGGACGCGGTGACCTCGGCGAACAGGGCGTTCGCCCAGCTCAGGTCGGGGCTGGCGCGCTACGCCTGACAGCGCCGCCCACGCCCGGGGCCGCTGCTCGCACCGGCCCGCCGCTCCGCCCGCGCCGCGTCGGCACGCGACTGCTCTCGTCGGCGTACGACCACTTCCTCAGCGCCTCCACGATGCGGGGCCGGGCGGGCACACTCGTCATGCCGAGCACGGGCCCTGCGGCGGCCAGGACGGTACGGATCTTCTCGGCGGCCCTGAAGAGCGAACGGTCGGCGAAGCCCTGCCGCAGGTCCAGGGTGAGCGAGGCGCGGATGGCGTCCGTGAAGACCGACTGCGCTCTCTTGTAGTCGAGGAGGCGGGGCAGGTCGTCCTCCCAGTTGTCGGAGCTTCCCGGCCTCGCGTCGTCGACGGCATGGCACCAGGAGCGGATGACGTCGGTTGCCTGGTCCGGCCGGTACCGCATGAGATACAGATGGGTGGCCAGGTCGTACAGCGGGTCGCCGATCATCGCCAGTTCCCAGTCGATGGTCCAGAGCCGACCTTCGGGATCGACGATGAAGTTCTCTCTGTGCAGGTCCCCGTGGAGCAGTGAGAAGGGCCGGCCGCTCATTCCCGCGACGCGTTCCCGGAGCCTCACGAAGCAGTCGGGCCTGATGCCGAGCGAGTGGAACAGTCCGCCGAATCTCCGTGCGTTGCCGAGGTAGACCCTCTCCTCGGTGAAGCAGATCAGCCGCTCAAGGAACCCCGCCGTGTCCCCGTCGGCCGGCCGGTCCTCCGCGGCGCATTCGCGTCCTGCTTTCAGCTCGTGGTGGTCGACCCGGCCCAGTTCGCCGAAGAGTTCCGTGATCTGGGCGAGCAGGTGCCGCGGAATGACGTCGACGAACGCGTGGCGTGAACCGAGGGTGGTGCCCTCGATGAACCGCTGAAGCCCGCACTCGCCGACATCGATGATCTCGGGAATCCTGCTGATGCGGCCGTGCAGCGCCCGCAGCAGTTCCTCCTCCGACCTGAAGCAGCGCCGGTCGAAATGGAGGAGATCCTTGCGGGGCTCACGGCACTTCCAGCGGCCGCTTCCCGTCATCCCGGGCTCGTCCGGCAGCGGGAACACGTAGGTCTCGTGGTGGTAGCCCTTGAGGGGTCCGACGAGGAACGTCTCGTCGCCACTGACCCGAGCGGCGAGTTCGCGCGCCGAGGTGGGCGCTGCGGATGGTGGCATAGCGTGCTCTCAGCCAGGACTGACCCTACGGTGCGGAAGGGGAGCAGGCTACTACTGTGATCGACTGTGCCACCGCCGTTGTTCTCAACTGTCCGGCAACACAACCCCCAGAGGTGACCGCACGTTCACACGTCCGGGCGCACGTTCACACGTCCGGGCGCACGTTCACACGTCCGGGCGCCCGCTCGCCGATGGGCGCCCGAGGGACTCGCTGGCCCGGCGATCCGGCGTGGTCCACACTGACTGGGATGACTCTCCAGAGGCCCGAGGACGACGGCTCCCCGGACAGGGACGTACTGACCGGTCTCCTGGCACGTTCCCAAGCTCTGCTCTTCGATTTCGACGGTCCCGTCACGCGCTTCTTCGCGGACTACCCGACGGCTCCCGTCGCCGCCGAGATGAAGGACCTCCTGGCGGACCGCCGCGTGCGGCTGCCTCCCTCGGTCCGGGCGTCACAGGACTCGCACGGGCTCCTCCACCTCCTCAGGGACGAGGTGTTCCCCGAGGACAGGCCGGACGCCGAGGCGCAGAAGACGCTGGAACTCGTCGAGGGCATCGTCACCGCCCACGAGTACCGGGCCGTCCGGAAGGCCCGGCCGGAGGCCGGCATCACGTCCTTGCTGTCCACGCTGCGCGACCGGGGCAAGCGCCTCGTCGTCGTCAGCAACAACGCCGAGGGACCGGTGCGTGCCTTCCTCGGCCGCGCGGGACTCTCCCCCCGCTTCGAGGGCGTGTTCGGCCGCGATCCCCACGAACTCCGCCACATGAAGCCCCACCCCCGGTGCGTCGACCTGGCCGTCGGCTTCCTCGGCGTATCGCCGGAGGACTGCCTGCTGGTGGGGGACCAGCCGACCGACCTGGAAGCCGCGCACCGCGCCGGCGTCCCTTTCCTCGGGTACGCCAGGAGCACCGCCGTAGCCCGGCGGATGCGCGCTGAGCACGCCGCTTGGGCCGGCACGTCGCTCCGGCCCGTCCTCACCGCCGCGGAAGCACTCCCGGCCGCCCCTCGGACCCTTCCGCCCCACGGATCATGACGCCATGATGGTGCGTCGACACCAGGGGGTTGAGATTGGCCGCGCGCAATCCGGGGGGACGCGCCGATCCGTCGGCACTCACCGCGTTACGGGAACGGCTGGCGGATCTGAGACCACGCCTCGTCAAATGGCTGCTGTCGTCCGTGGCCGTGCTCGGAGTGGCCGCCGAACTCATTGAACCCGTCGGCGACGCCTTGCAGGGGCAGCAGTTCCTCGGCGGGTCGTTCGCGGCGGTGGTGGCGCTCATACTCTTCGACGCCATCAGCGATACCGGAGAGCGGGAGGATTCCGGCGTCGACGTGCTCAGGACCCTGAGCGAACTCAACGGCCCCGTCCACGAGGCCTTCCAGGAACCGCACGTCGACATCTACTTCTCCGGCTTCACCATGGAGACGCTCTACGGCCTCATCAGAGACCCGCTCATGGGCGTGGCGGACGGCACGATCAGACCGAAGCGCGTGAGGCTGCGCATCATCGTCGCCCACCTCGACCTCCCGATGAACCTCCCGGGAGCGCTGAGCCCTCACCCCGACGGGTCCGATCGCGTGGTGTTCGGCGACTCGGAGGAGAACCGCCGGCGGATGCGCGAGGACTACACCCTCAAGTACTGGCGCGAACTGCGCGCGCTGCTCGACCGCATCCGGCGGCACGACCACCGCATCACCATCGAGTGCGAGGTACGGGAGTCACCGCACGGCCCCCAGGCGAAGCTGTACATCCTCAACGAGGAGCGCGTCTTCCACGGTTGGTACGGGATCGAGGAGAGCACCTTCGAGAGGGACGGCCGTGTGTACGACTTCCTCGATGCCGCCGGGCTCGGGATCAAGCACGGGGACGCGCGGTACTTCGGGTGGACCGTGCGGAGCGGTACGAAGACGACGCGGCAGGTCGCGCGGTCCCACCTGGAGTGGTTCCAGAACCTCTGGGACGTGCTCGACCGGGTGAAGCCCGCCACGCCGGTGATACGGAACCCGGTCTGGGAGCCGCCCCGGCCGCCCTCGGCGTCCGGCTCACCTCACTGAGCCCCTGCTCCACAACTGATCGCGCACCGGCTCCCACCCGGACACCAGGGCCTCCGCGCCCGCCTCGCGGAGCAGGGCGGCCTTGGTCTCGTTGCGGGCGAAGCCCACGAAGCCGACGCCTGCCCGGCGGGCGGCGCGGCAGTCCGAGGGGGTGTCGCCGATCATCACCGTCTCGGCGGGGGCCGCGCCCATCGCGCTCATCGCCCTGCGCAGGCAGTGCGGGTCGGGCTTGAGGAGGTCGAGGCGGGACGTGCGGCCGTAGATGTGGGGGGCGAAGCAGGGGGTCAGGCCGCGGAGGCCGAGGTAGCGGGTCACCGCCCGCGGGGAGTTGTTCGTCGCGATGGCGAGCCGCGTGCCGACGGCCGACCAGGTCCGTATGACCGAGTCGGCGTAGGGGGTCGGCCAGGCGCTCCCCGCCGCCCGCAGTTCCTGCTGGGTCAGCCTCTCCTCCAGCTCGGTCACGAGATCGCTGCCCCGGTATCTCGCGTCGACCGCGCGCAGCACCTGGAAGGGGTCCCGTTCCCCGCGCACGTCGTCCGTCAGGAGCCCGTGCAGCCCCCGCTCGGCCAGCCAGCCGATCTGTGCCTCGGCGATGTGTGGCGCGGAGTGCCCGGCGAAGAGTCTGCAGATGGGGCCGTCGAAGTCGAGGAGGGCGAAGCGCGCCCGGGTGATCAGCTCCCCGGCGGCCCGCGCCTCCGCCGCCGCCACCGCGGCCCGCGCCTCCGCCGCCGCTCGCTCCGCCCGCTGTCCCTGTGCCGCGTCCGACGGCGTCGCGTCTGAGTTCACCTAAGAGAGTGTCAGGTCCGAGGTGATGGTTGCCCAGAGGGCGTCGAACCACTTCTGCGACTCGTCGACGAACGTGGCGTCACGTGAGGCCGGCCCCGCCTTCTCGAAGGAGAACAGGGGGGCCGTGATGCCGCCGGCGTCGTACATGTCCATCGCCTCGGCGCCGCTCGCGTCGTCCAGGAGGACCTGTTCGCGCCCGAGCGTGTAGTAGGCCAGCAGCGCCTCCTTGCCGTTCACCAGGTACAGCTTCACCGGCGTCGTGAACGGCAGCGCCCTGAACTGCACCGAGACGTCGATGCCGTGGGAGGAGCGCAGGGCGCGGAGGTTGTGGCGGAGCACCTGGCCCTGGGCGTTGCGCTGGGCCAGCCAGCGGCGGTGGAGGCGCTCCGTGCTCGCGGGGTCGGCCTCGACCGGCACGGGGAAGGCGAGCGTGATGTCGCTGCTGGGCAGCAGGATGCGTACGGAGATGGATTCGGGGCGGATGCGGCCCTCGTGGATGAGGCGGACCGGCTCCCCCAGGGCGATCATCAGGGTCTCCGCGGTGTACGACACGACGTCGATCCGCACCTGCGGCTCCGCGAACGCCGCCGCGAGGCGTGGGGCGAGCGCGACCATGGACGGCTGCGGGCCCTGGCTCACGGGCGCGGGGCCCGCCTCGGCGACCCGCGGCGGGCTGCCCTTGCTGACGTTGGAGAGCAGCCCTTCGCTCTGGAGCTTCTTCATCGCCTGCCGCACGGTGCCGCGCTCCACGCCGAACTCCTCGGCCAGCTCGGCCTGGGTCGGCAGGCGGTCGCCGGCTCTGAGCTGGCCGGCCCGGATGCGTTCGCGCAGGGTGTCGGCGATGTCCTGGGGTGAGAGCTTTCTGCTGCCGTTCACTGCAACGTTCTCCTGGGTCACCACCAAACGATACAACCCCTCGCCATCTCGCGGGAGTTGCAAGTGAGTTGTTTATTCCGGCTCGCCAAGTGGGGACATCCTAAGCAGAGTTGGTTGCCAACTCACCCAAGATGGCAGAAGGAGGCACCACCATGCCCGTCATAGCCCTCCTCGCAGCCGTGGCCGCCGTCGCCGTCGAACAGCTCGTGCAGTGGAAGTACGGTCCGATGGGCATCGTCGGGCTCCTCCTGCTGACCATCGGGGTCAAGGCGAAGAGCCCGGCCTGCAGCTCCGTCGGCGCCGGCGTCCTCGCCCTGATGGTGACCGGTCCCGCCCTGTGACCACCGGCCCGTGACCGGCCTCAGCCCACGAGGTCCAGGTCCTGGCTGATCGTGTTCCACAGCGCGTTGAACCACAGGTGGGACTGCTCCACGAACGTCGTGTCCCGCAGCCCGTCCCCCTGGTGGAAGGGGAAGAGCATCGACTGCGTGCCCTGCGCGTCGTACATCTCCAGGGACTCCTTGCCGATCTCCTCGCCCCGCTTGGCCAGCGTGTAGTACGCGAAGAGCGCCTCCGAGCCGTTGAGCAGGTACAGCTTCACCGGCGGCGTGAACGGCAGCGCCCGGAAGCACACGGACACGTCGATGCCGTGCGACGTGCGCAGCATCCGGAGGTTGTGGCGCAGGACCTGCCCCTGCGCGTTGCGCTGGTCGAGCCACCGGCGGTGCACCTCGCCGCCCTCGTCGTCCCGGTCGTCGACCGGCGTGGGGAAGGCGAGGTCGATGGCGCGGCTGGGCAGCAGCACCCGGACGTCGACCTTGGCCGGTTTCAGCTGTCCGGCGTGTATCTGCCGGAGCGGTTCACCGATCGCCATGGTCAGTGAGATCGATGTCAGGCACAGTGCGTCGATCTCCACGTGAGGCGCCTCGAAGGCGGCCGCGATACGGGGCGCGAGCCCCACCATCGTCGGCTGCGGGCGCACCGCGCCGGGGTCGGCGGGCCCGCGCTCGGACGCCTCCGCGACCGTCGCGGGGCTGCCCTTGGACACGTTGGACAGGAGGTGCTCACGGTGCAGTATGCGCAGCGCCTCCCGTACGGCACCGCGTTCGACGCCGAACTCGTCGGCCAGTTCCGCCTGCGTGGGCATGCGCTGACCCGGCCGCAGGGACCCGGACCTGATGCGCTCGCGCAGGACCTCCGCCACCTCGCGGTGGGAGCGCTGCCGCTTCTTGTTCCCGTTGACCGGGACGTGGTCCGTAGTCACAACCAAACGGTACAACTTCGCGCCATCTTCCGGGAGTTGTCAGGAAGGTGGTTATGAGTCGACTCTCGCGGAGATAACCCAGGAGAAGTTGGTAGCCAACTTGGGCGACATGGTCAGCCCCCCACCGGGCTTGGTCACCACCCCACGGCCGCCGCCGCGAAGTCCCGTCGTCGGCGACCGGTTGGTCACCAGCCGAACGGGGTCCGCCACCCCGATCCCGAAGGAGGGAACGCCATGCCGCTCATCGCCATCGTCGTCGCCGCCCTCGCCATCGGATTCGAGCAGCTCATCCAGTGGAAGTACGGGCCGCTGGGAATCGTCGCCTTCATTCTTCTCACCGTGGGGGTCAAGGCCAGGAACACCAAGCTGAGCGGAGCAGGGGCCGCGCTCCTGGTCCTGCTCCTCGCCCAGTCGAACTGACCGGGCGCGACCGCAGACCCGGTTGACCGGGCTCCCATCCGGAGGGGAGCCGGGAGTCCGGTCGGCCGCCGATGGAAAGAGCCCCGGCTCCCGGCTACGGGGAGCCGGGGCTCACTCACGTCCCGGCGGAGGGGGGGGCCGCCTCCGCCCGCCGTCCTCACACCAGGAGGTCGTCCACCTGCGCCTCGCCCTCGCGGTAGCGCCGGGTGATCTCCGCGCTGCAGTCGTCCGCCGTGCGCTGGAGGAGCTGGCGGCGGCGCGAGACCTGCTGTTCGTACCCGACGAGGCGGCCCATGGCCGCGTGCAGCTCCTCGTCCGTGCGCGCCGCCAGGTCGGAGAGCTCGACCTCGGCGAGCATGTCCGTGGCGAGGCGGCGGTACTCCTCGCCCTGCGGGGTGCCGAGCGTGACGTGCCGCGCCGACGAGCGGTGCCGGGCCGGGGCGTCCGCGAGGATCTCCGAGAGCCGGTCCACGACCGCCGCGTCCGGCGCGGCGGCCTGCGGATCGCTCGGGTCCTTCCGGCGCGCCAGCTCGGCCCGCAGGATGTCGATGCGGCCCTGGAGCAGCCGCCGCACATAACTGAGGTCGGCCTCGTCCCGCTGCGCCGCCCTGCGCAGCCCGCGGAGCTCGGCCAGGCGCCGCGCGGCCAGGTCGAGCTCCGGCACCTCGGGCAGGAGCGGGCCCGTCGTGCGCTGTGCGGGCGGACGCGGAACCGTCGTACGCCGCAGCGAGATGATGCGTCCGGGCGACTGCCCCGCACCTGGTGTGCTCATGTGCCTCTACCCGTCCCCTCGACCGGCCGACGCGGTACACCGCGTGCGAGCATCGTGCCACTCGAAGTGGCCGCTATGGGAGCGAGTGCCCGGAATCGGCCCCGGATGGGGGGATCGAGTGCCGCCGATGCCCCGGCCCGGCCGCCCCGGGGGCGCACGGCATGATGGCCGTATGCGAGCTGTGGTGCAGAGGGTCGACGGTGCGAGCGTGGTCGTCGAGGGCGAGGACGGCCCCGAGACGGTGGGCGAGATCAGCGGTGAGGGCCTGTGCGTCCTGGTGGGCGTCACGCACGACGACACCAAGGAGAAGGCCGCGCGGATGGCCGCGAAGCTGTGGTCGCTGCGGATGCTCACCGATGAGCGGTCGTGCAGCGACGTCGACGCGCCGCTGCTGGTCGTCAGCCAGTTCACGCTCTACGGGGACGCCCGCAAGGGCCGCCGCCCCACCTGGAACGCGGCGGCCCCCGGCGACGTCGCCGAGCCCCTGGTCGACGAGGTCGTCGCCCAGCTCCGCTCGCTGGGCGCGACGGTGGCCACCGGCCGCTTCGGGGCGCGGATGCGGGTGGGCCTGACGAACGACGGCCCGTTCACGGTCCTGCTGGAGATGTGACCGCCGGCCGGGGAACCGCCCGCGGCCCGGCCTACGGCTCGACCACGACCTCCTGCGCGGCGGCCGTGTCCCCCGCGATCAGCTCCGCGTCCACCGGGACGTTGCGCTTGACCAGGGCGAGGGCGATCGGCCCCAGCTCGTGGTGGCGTACGGAGGTCGTCACGAAGCCCAGCTTGCGGCCCTCGGCGCCCTCGCTCGCGAGGTGCAGGGGCGTCCCCGCGGGCGGCAGGTGCACGTCGCTGCCGTCCAGGTGCAGGAAGACCAGGCGGCGCGGCGGCTTCCCCAGGTTGTGGACGCGGGCGACGGTCTCCTGGCCACGGTAGCAGCCCTTCTGCAGGTGGACCGCGGTGCCGATCCAGCCCAGCTCGTGCGGGATCGTGCGGTGGTCGGTCTCGAAGCCGAGGCGCGGCCTGTGGGCCTCCACTCGCAGCGCCTCGTACGCGAGGAGACCGGCCGCCGGGCCGTGCCCCTCCGCGAACGTCTCCAGGTCCGCGCGCGGCAGGAACAGATCGCGCCCGTGCGGCGTCTCGCGGACGACGACGCCCTCGGGGACGGCGGCGATCGAGCCCGCGGGCAGGTGGACGACCGCGTGGTCGTCCGTCCTGTCGGCGACTTCCACGCGGTAGAAGAACTTCATGCTCTCCAGGTACGCGAGGAGGGCGTCCTGGGTGCCGGGCTCGACGTGCGCCCAGATGGTCTCGCCGTCGTCGACGAGGTACAGGGCGTGCTCGATGTGGCCGTTGGCGGAGAGGATCAGCGCTTCGGTGGCCCGGCCCGCCGGCAGCTCGCTGACGTGCTGGGTGAGCAGCAGGTGCAGCCAGCTCAGCCGGTCGGAGCCGGTGACGGTGACCACACCGCGGTGCGAGAGGTCGACGAAACCGGTGCCGTCGGCGAGGGCGCGCTGCTCGCGGAACAGGTCGCCGTAGTGGGCGGCGACGCCTTCGTCCACGCCCTCGGCGGGGACGGCGCCGGGCAGGGACAAGAGGGGGCTCTTCATGTTCACAAAGACTACGACCCACGGGCCGCGGCTTTTATTTCTGGCGGCGCCCCGCTATTTCTGACGGCGCCCCGCTATTTCCGGCGGCACTCCGCGCACTGCCCGAAGATCGCGAAGTGCTTCAGGTCGGTGTCGAAGCCGAAGGTCTCGCGCAGCTTGGCGGTGAACTCCGAGGCGACCTCCGTGTCCGCCTCGATGACGCCCGTGCAGTCCCGGCACACCAGGTGGATGTGGTGGTGGCGGTCCGCCAGGTGGTACGTCGGGGCGCCGTGCCCCAGGTGGGCGTGGGAGACCAGCTTGAGCTCCTCCAGGAGCTCAAGGGTGCGGTAGACCGTGGAGATGTTGACTCCCGACGCCGTCTTGCGGACCTCGCAGAGGATGTCGTCGGGAGTCGCGTGCTCAAGGGTGTCGACGGCTTCGAGGACGAGCTGGCGCTGCGGCGTCAGCCGGTAGCCGCGCCGCCGCAGGTCGCTCTTCCAGTCGGAATCGGTGCTCGCCACGCCCTCGATTCTAGGTCCACTCGGGTCTACTTGAAGAAGGCGATGCCGTCGTCGGGCAGATCTCCGAGGTTGCGCGCCATGTCGGCGACCTCCTCCGGCGTGACGACCTTCTTGAGCTGGGCCGACATGTACGGCCGCAGCGGCACCTCGGGGGTCTGCTTCTCGCCGACCCACATCAGGTCGCCCTTCACGTAGCCGTAGAGCCGCTTGCCGCCGGTGTAGGGGCCGGAGGCTGCGGTGCGCGCGACGGCGTCCGTGGCCAGGTCGATCTGCGGCTTCTTGTCGGCCAGCTCGCCGTACCAGACCTCGACGACGCCGTCGTCGCGGACCATCACGACCTCGACCTTGCGGTCCTTGTCGATCCGCCAGAAGCCGGACTCGGACTCCAGCGGCTTGACCTTGTTGCCCTCGGAGTCGAGCACCCAGGTGTACGAGCGGTACTCGATGAAGTCGCGCCCGTCGTGCGTGAAGGAGACCTCCTGGCCGAAGTTCGCCTTCTCGGCGCCGGGGAAGTCGGTGACGCCCGCGCCCGCCCAGTTGCCGAGGAGGAAGGCGAGGGGGACGAGGTCGGGGTTCAGGTCGGACGGAATCTCGATCATGGGAAGCTCAGGCGATCTGTTCGATGTCGGGCGACGGGGTGGAGGTCAGCGCTGGCCCTGGTACAGCTTCTTCACGGTGAGCCCGGCGAAGGCGAGAACGCCGACGCAGACAAGAACCAGCAGGGCGGAGAAGAAGGCCTCAAGCACGGGGTGCTCCTCGGTGAGCGGTCGGGGCAGGTATCAGAGCCGGTCCCACTGTAGTCGGGCGGCGCCCGTGTCTCTTGGCGAGGGGCCTTACGATGCGGCCATGGCGAAGAAGCTCGTGATCAAGGTGACCGCCGGGACCGACGCCCCCGAGCGCTGCTCGCAGGCCTTCACGGTGGCGGCCGTGGCCGTGGCCAGCGGGGTGGAGGTCTCGCTCTGGCTGACCGGCGAGTCGTCGTGGTTCGCGCTGCCGGGCCGCGCGGCGGAATTCGAGCTTCCGCAGGCCGCCCCGCTGCCCGACCTCATCGACTCGATCCTCGCGGCGGGCCGCGTCACGCTGTGCACGCAGTGCGCCGCCCGGCGCGACATCACGGAGAAGGACGTCCTCGCGGGCGTGCGGATCGCGGGCGCGCAGGTGTTCGTGCAGGAGGCCATGACGGACGGGGTCCAGGCGCTCGTCTACTGAGCCCGCACGGCCGGCCGACACGGTCGTACGCTGGTTGCATGTACGCGCGAAGGCGCCATGTGTACTTCGCCATGATGGGGACGTGCGTCACCCTGTTCGTCCTGGCGTGGGGCGTGGTGCGGCTGTGGTCGATGCCCGTCGCCGTCGGGATGTGCGTCGTGGCGATGGTGATCCCCCCGCTGGCCGCCATGGCGGCGAACCGCCGCGGCCCCGACGACCGCTGGTGGGACGCTCCCTCGGGGGACGCGAAATCCGACGAGTGGTGGGACGAGCTGGACGGCGGGCGGCCACGGTAGCCGGAGGGCCGCACCCCGATCCAGTGGCGTCCAACCCCCTGGGGCGCGGCCCTCCGGCCGATCACTGCGCGGCGCGGATCAGACCGCGATCGCGACCTCCGCGAGACCGCCCGTCCGGGCGACGACCGTACGGTCCGCCGTGCCGCCGGGGATCAGCGCCCGGACGGTCCACGTGCCCTCGGCGGCGTAGAAGCGGAACTGCCCGGTGGCCGAGGTGGGCACCTCGGCGGTGAACTCGCCGGTCGAGTCGAGCAGGCGCACGTAACCGGTGACGGGCTCGCCGTCGCGGGTCACCTGGCCCTGGATCGTGGTCTCGCCCGGCTTGATCGTCGAAGCGTCGGGGCCGCCGGCCTTTGCTCCACACATGTCGTACTCCTGGGGATGAGGGGGAGGTCGGGAGGGCTTACTTGTTGGCGCCGAGCTCGATCGGCACGCCGACGAGCGAGCCGTACTCGGTCCAGGAGCCGTCGTAGTTCTTGACGTTGGTCTGGCCGAGCAGCTCGTGCAGGACGAACCAGGTCAGGGCCGAACGCTCACCGATGCGGCAGTACGCGATGGTGTCCTTGGCGAGGTCCACCTGCTCGGCCTCGTAGAGGGCCTTGAGCTCCTCGTCGGACTTGAAGGTGCCGTCGTCGTTGGCGTTCTTCGACCACGGGATGTTGCGGGCGCTCGGCACGTGGCCGGGGCGCTGCGACTGCTCCTGCGGGAGGTGCGCCGGGGCGAGCAGCTTGCCGCTGAACTCGTCGGGCGAGCGCACGTCGACGAGGTTCTGCGAGCCGATGGCCGCCACGACGTCGTCGCGGAAGGCGCGGATCGAGGTGTCCTGCGGCTTCGCCCTGTACTCGGTGGCGGGGCGGTTCGGGACCTCGGAGCCGTCGACCAGGTCGCGGGAGTCGAGCTCCCACTTCTTGCGGCCGCCGTCGAGGAGCCGCACGTCCTGGTGGCCGTAGAGCTTGAAGTACCAGAAGGCGTACGAGGCGAACCAGTTGTTGTTGCCGCCGTAGAGGACGACGGTGGAGTCGTTGGCGATGCCCTTCGCCGACAGGAGCTTCTCGAAGCCCTCCTGGTCGATGAAGTCACGGCGGACCGGGTCCTGGAGGTCCTTGGTCCAGTCGATCCGGATCGCGTTCTTGATGTGGTTCTTGTCGTACGCGGAGGTGTCCTCGTCGACCTCGACGATGACGACCTTCGGGTCCTCGATGTGGGCCTCGACCCAGTCGGCGTCTACCAGGACGTCGCTGCGGCTCATGCTTTTCTCCTCCGGGGCAGTTGCGGCGGTGCGGCGTTGCGAGAAGGCGTGCGGGTACGGCTCGGGAGCGCGGGGAGGCGCGGCGTACGTGCACGGGGGCGGCCCGGCCGACGTCGTCGGCGGGCCCGGGGAAGCGGGAGTCGGAGCGCCCGCTAGAAGGGGCGACAGAGCATGGCGGCGACGCGGCACAGGTCTACTGCCCGCCGCTTCGTGAGGTCCGCCTGTCGCTTCATGGTGCCGATCGTAGGGACGCGGGGCGGGATGTGTCACCGGTGCTCCGCATATTGAGACGCGATCGTCCACGATATGAGAATGGTTGAAGCCCGGAGCCCCCCGGCGGCCCGCCGTTCCCGGCCCCGGAGCCCTCGCATCCGCTCGCCGGACGCGTCCGTCTCGCGAGTCGGACGAACGGGTCACGCGAAGGGGCCGGGCCCGCGGGTCCCGGCCCCCGGAGGCGGTGGTTCAGCCCGTCAGGCTGACGTTCTCGCCCGTCACCGACATGTCCACGCCGTCGGCCGCCGCCTCGACCTTCTCCAGCTTGATGCCGGCGGGCAGGTCGTCGATCTTCTGCTCGAAGTCGGTGACGTCGCGCGCCGTGTCCTCGGGGAGCGGGATGGAGATGCCGAGCACCTCGATCTTCTTCGGGATCTCGTCCGCGTGGACCTTGATGCGGTCGCCCTCGACGCGGACCGAGCTGAGCACGTACACGGGCTTCGGGAGCTTCGTGCCGCCCTTGCTGACCTCGACCTCCAGCTTGATCTTGCCGTTGCCGCCGTCGGAGAGCCCGACGACCTCGCCCTTGGCGCCGAGCGGCAGGTCCACCGGCTCGGACTTGCCCGCCTTCAGCAGCTCGTCGTACGTGACGTGGGCCGTGCCCGACGCGGTCGCGGCGGTCGCCGAGCTGTAGTCGCCGGAGAACTTCACGCCCTTCATGTGGGCGTTCAGGTCGGCGATGCGGATCGAGTCGGAGCCGGACCTCGCGTCGTAGTCCTTGATGCCGACCTCGACGTCGTCCAGCTCGCCGCCCACGACCTGGGTCAGGAAGGGGAAGCCCTTGATGGAGACGTCGGGCGCCTCGCTGAGCCCCTCGTTCGAGCGCAGCTTCTCGGCCGCCTCGTCCTCGGCGAAGTTCACGGCGAGCCGGTCGGCCGCCACGAAGAGGCCTCCCAGGATAACCACGACGATCAGGAGTGTGCGTATCGCGCGCTTGCTCATGTCCGGAGTTCCCCCACGTTGTCCCCCGCCTCGACTGTCGATGCCGCGAGCCTAAAGGACGGGTCCCCGGCGGCCTGGCCCGGCCGGGGACCTGTCGAACAGCTGTGACGATCGCGTACGGGGTGCGGGCAGGCGCCCGCGGGTCAGCCGAAGGCGCGGCCGAAGAGGTACACCGCGGGGGCGGCCGCCGCGAGCGGCAGCGCGACGCCCGCCGTCATGTGCACGAACCTGGACGGGTAGTCGTAGCTCGCCACGCGGTGCCCGACCAGCGCGCAGACACCCGCGCCGAGGGCGAGCAGCGCTCCCTCGCCGCCGAGGTCCGTCATGCCGCCGGTGGCGATCCCGCTGCCGGCGGCCGCGAGCAGCGCGACGACGACGGAGGCGGGCGTGGGCAGCGGGAGCGCGCGGGCCAGGACCGCCACGGCGACCGCCACGCCGCCGACGGTCACGGCGTCGGGGACGGCCGCGAGGTGTCCGCCCGCGATGATCGCGAGCGCCGCGGAGACGACGGTGGCCATGAGCCCGTACATGCGCTCGTCGGCGCCGGCCCGGCTGCGCAGCTGGAGCACGAGCACCAGCAGCACCCAGACGCCGAGGGTGCCGAGGATGGCGGCGGGCCCGTGCCCCTCGCCGACGGTGAGCAGCACGGCGTCGGCGACGACACCGCCGAGGAAGGCGAGCGCGATGCCCTGCCTGGCGGGCCACATGCCGTTCAGCCGGAACCAGCCCGCGGCCGTCACGGCCTGGAGGAGCACCAGCGGCACGAACAGCGCGTACGGCCCGACGGCGGCGCCGCCCGCGAGCAGCAGCCCGAGCAGCGCGGTCAGGGCCGCGGGCTGCATCCCCGGCTCTATGACGGGCGAGCGCCCCTCGGCGCGGGCGCGCTGGGCGTCGGTGACGCGGGTGTTGCCCGTGGTGGTGGGGGGACCGTAGGAGGGGCCGTCGCCGGCGGGGGCCGGGGCGGGCCCGGCGGACGGCTGGGATGCCTGGGCCTGCGGCTGCGGCTGCGGCTGCGGCTGGGACATCTGGGCCTGTGGCTGCGGCTGGGACTGGGGGGTCTGCGCGGGCAGGTACGCGGTCTCCGTCATGTCGACGGCGGGGACGGGCGGCTGCACCTGCGTCTCCCAGGTCTGGCCCTCCCACTGCTGGGTGTACTGGTCCTGCGCGTACTGCTGGGGCTGCGCGTACTGCTGCGGCTGCTGGTACTGCTGCGGCTCGGGCTGCTGCGGCTGCTGGTACTGGTGCTGCTGCGGCTGGTACTGCTGCTGCTCCGGGTACGCGGCGTACTGCTGCTGGTGCTGCTGGTACTGCTGCGGCTGCTGTTGCTGCGGGTACGGCTGGGCGTACTGCTGCTGCGGGTACGGGTACTGCTGGCCCGCGTGCTGCTGGCCCGCGTGCTGCTGGCCCGCGTACTGCTGCTGCCCCGCGTACTGCTGCCCGGGATGCGCCTGCTGCCCGGTGTGCGGCGCCGCGTACCCCTGCCCCTCGTAGCCCTGCTGGTGGCCCTGCTGCTGGTGGTGCTGCTGCCGGCCCTGGTGGCCCTCACGGCTCATATGGCTCTCATGGCCCTCGTAGCCCTCATGGCCGTCATGGCCCTCGTACGGCTGACTGGACATGGTGCTCATCCTCCTGCGAACGGCGGGAGCACCTCGACCGTGCCGCCCTCGGCCAGCCGTACGGTCTCATGCCCGCGAGTGCCTACGGGGTCGCCGTCGACGAGGAAGGAGCAGCGCTTGAGGACCCGGACCAGCTCACCGGGGTGCCGCTCGCGGGCGCCGTCCAGCGCTTCGGCCAGCGTCGCCGCGGCGTAGGGCTCCTCGGCGACGCCCGCGGCCGCCTTGGCAGCGGCCCAGTAACGAATGGTGCCGTTCACCATGCGACTCCCCTTTCAGTCGGCGGTTGCCGACGTCCATGATGCCGTGGCCCACGCGGCGATCCGTCCGGCCAGCTCGTCCGAGACCGCGTGCTCCGCGTGCCCCATGCCCTCCTCCAGCCAGAGCTCGGCCCCCTCCCGCGCCGCGGCGGCCAGCATCCGCGGGTGGTCGACGGGAAAGTACGGGTCCCGGGTGCCGTGCACGACGAGCAGCGGCGCCGGCGCGATGAGGGGGACGGACTCGACCGGGGAGAGCGGCACGGGGTCCCACTCGTGGGGGTGAATTCTCGTGCGCAGTCCGAGGCGGCCGACGACCCGCCCCGCGGGCCGCGTGACGATCCAGTGCAGCCGCCGCATCGGTGCGGTCCCCCGGTAGAACCAGCGCGCCGGGGCGCTGACCGCGACCACCGCGTCGGCCCGCGCTTCCGTGCGCCCCTTGTGCGACGCACCGTGCCGGAGCACGACGGAACCGCCCATCGAGAACCCGACGGTCACCACGTGTGCATGCCCCAGCGAACGCGCCCACTCCACGGCCGCCGCCACGTCCAGCACCTCGCGGTCGCCCACCGTGGAGTGCCCGCCGGAGGCCCCGTGGCCCCGGAAGGAGAAGGTGACCACGGCCGCACGCCGGGCGAGGACCGCGGCGATCCGGCGTACGTGCGGCCGGTCCACGGCCCCGCTGAAACCGTGCGCGAGAACGATCGCCGTGCCCCCGGGCTCCCCCCGACCCGGCTCGTACACGGCCTCGATGGCGACCCCGTCCTGTGTACGGAGCGTGACGCGCTGCCGAACGGGACACCGCGCGCGCGTGAGCGGCCGCACAGAAGATCGCGCCGCTTGACCTGCCGGACCTGAACTCATGTGGGCTATTCTGCTGGGCAGAGGATCCGGGCAGTGCAGCCCCCGGGTCCTTTTGTGCTTTCAGACGCAGCACACAGCAGCACACGTACGAAGCAGTGCCGAAACGCCCCCGGCTCCGACGAGCGGGGGCACCCCCTCCGCAGGGACCGAGGAGGAACCATGGGCGGGCGAAACGTGCACGACCGCAGGACAGACCGAGGCCACCGGACCGGGGGCGCCACGCGATGAGTTCTCTGCTGCTCCTCACCAACGCCCTCCAGCCCTCGGCGGAGGTGCTCCCCGCCCTCGGCCTGCTCCTGCACAACGTGCGTGTCGCCCCGGCGGAGGGCCCCGCCCTCGTCGACACCCCGGGCGCCGACGTCATCCTCGTCGACGGCCGCCGCGACCTGCCGCAGGTGCGCAGCCTCTGCCAGCTCCTGCGCTCCACCGGGCCCGGCTGCCCGCTGCTCCTGGTCGTGACGGAGGGCGGTCTCGCCGCCGTCACCGCCGAGTGGGGCGTGGACGACGTACTGCTCGACACGGCGGGTCCCGCCGAGGTGGAGGCGCGGCTGCGGCTCGCGATGGGCCGCCGGCAGATCACCGCCGACGAGCTGCCCACGGAGATCCGCAACGGCGACCTCTCGGTGGACGAGGCGACGTACAGCGCGAAGCTGAAGGGCCGGGTCCTGGACCTGACCTTCAAGGAGTTCGAGCTGATCAAGTACCTGGCGCAGCACCCCGGCCGGGTCTTCACGCGCGCCCAGCTGCTCCAGGAGGTCTGGGGCTACGACTACTTCGGCGGCACCCGCACGGTCGACGTCCACGTGCGGCGGCTGCGCGCGAAGCTCGGCGTCGAGCACGAGTCGCTGATCGGCACCGTCCGCAATGTCGGGTATCGCTTCGTCACCCCGGAGAAGGTCGAACGGGCGGCCGACGAGGAGAAGGCGAAGTCCGCCACACCCCGGGCCGAGAGTGGGGCGAAGCGAGCGAGGCCGGCCGGGAAGTCCGCGTAGGAACTCCCGTAAGGCGGCGGGGTCCATCCGCGTAGACTGCGCGCGTGGCCAAGGTGACGCGGGACGATGTGGCGCGACTGGCGGGTACTTCGACCGCTGTCGTCAGTTATGTCATCAATAACGGACCCCGGCCGGTCGCCCCGGCCACGCGCGAGCGTGTTCTCGCCGCGATCAAGGAGCTGGGCTACCGCCCGGACCGGGTCGCGCAGGCCATGGCCTCCCGGCGCACGGACCTCATAGGCATGATCGTGCCGGACGCGCGCCAGCCGTTCTTCGCGGAGATGACGCACGCCGTCGAACAGGCGGCGTCCGAGCGCGGAAAGATGGTCCTCGTCGGCAACTCCGACTACGTGGAGGAGCGCGAGACCCACTACCTCCGCGCCTTCCTCGGCATGCGGGTCTCCGGCCTCATCCTCGTCAGCCACGGCCTGACCGACCAGGCCGCCGCCGAGATCGACGCGTGGGACGCGCGCGTGGTGCTCCTGCACGAGCGGCCCGAGGCCATCGACGACGTCGCGGTCGTCACGGACGACCTCGGCGGCGCGCAGCTCGCCACCCGGCACCTGCTCGAACACGGTCACGCGTACGTCGCCTGTGTCGGCGGCACGGCCGACACCCCGACCGTCGGCGACCCGGTCTCCGACCACGTCGAGGGCTGGCGGCGCGCGATGCGGGAGGCCGGCAGGTCGGTGGAGGGGCGGCTCTTCGAGGCCCCGTACAACCGCTACGACGCCTACCAGGTCGGCCTGGAGCTGCTGGCGCGGCCCGACCGGCCCACCGCCATCTTCTGCTCCACGGACGACCAGGCCATCGGCATCCTGCGGGCCGCGCGCGAGCTGCGCATCGACGTGCCGGGCGAGCTGGCCGTCACCGGCTTCGACGACGTGAAGGAGGCGGGCCTCACGGACCCGCCCCTGACGACGGTCGCCTCCGACCGCCCGGCGATGGCCCGCGCCGCGGTGGACCTGGTCCTCGACGACGGCCTGCGGGTCGCGGGCTCGCGCAGGGAACGCCTGAAGCTGTTCCCGTCACGCCTGGTGGTACGCCAGTCGTGCGGATGCGAGTAGCGCGGTGGACCGCGGGGTCACGGTAGGCACCCCGGGCCCACCTTTATAAGGGGCATACGCACTTCTGCCGGGCTTCTCAGGACGTACTCAGACAGCTCTCATCTGCGCGGGCCAGTCTCGATGACATGACCGAGACCTTCCGCCCGAGCGGCGAGTACCCCCAGCAGCAGCCGTCCGCGCCTGTGCACCACGGCGGTACAGAGGGCGCGTACCGGCACGGCACGTATCCGCCCCCGCCGAGCTTCGCGCCGGAGGCGGTCCCGACGGCACCGCACCCCCCGAGGCGCCGCCGCGCCAGGGGCCCGGCGGCCCTGCTCGCGGCCGTGGCCATCGCGGCGGCCGCGGTCGGCGGCGGCACGGCGTACGCGGTGCAGACGCTCACCAACCAGGGCACCGGCTCCTCGGCGACCAGCACGGACGTCGTGCCGACCAGCCAGAAGGGCACGGTCTCCGGTGTCGCGCAGGCGGTCAGCCCCAGCATCGTCGAGATCAGCGCCACCTCCGGGCAGGGCAAGTCGACCGGGTCCGGCGTCATCACCAAGAGCGACGGCGAGATCATCACGAACAACCACGTGATCTCCGGCGCCTCCTCGATCACGGTGCGGACGAACGACGGCAAGACGTACGACGCCGAGGTCGTCGGCACCGACAGCAAGAAGGACCTCGCGCTCATCCAGCTGAAGGACGCCTCGGGCCTCAAGCCCGCGACGCTCGGCGACTCCGACAACGTCAAGGTCGGCGACGAGGTCGTCGCGATCGGCTCCCCCGAGGGCCTGACCGGCACCGTCACCAGCGGCATCGTCTCCGCGCTCGACCGGGACGTCACCGTGTCGACGGGCGAGGGGCAGCAGCAGCCCCAGCAGGAGCAGGGCGGCTGGCCGTTCGAGTTCGGCGGGCAGGAGTTCAACGGCGACACGGGGTCGTCGAAGACCACGTACAAGGCGCTGCAGACCGACGCCTCGCTCAACCCGGGCAACTCCGGCGGCGCCCTCATCGACATGAACGGCAACATCATCGGCATCAACTCCGCGATGTACTCCCCCGCTTCCTCGCAGGCGGGCGCCGACTCGGGCTCCGGCAGCGTCGGCCTCGGCTTCGCCATCCCCGTCAACACGGTCAAGGACGACCTCGCCAAGCTGCGGTCGGGATCGCAGTCGTGACCTCCGGGGTGGCGGCCTCCGCCGCCCCGGACGTACGGGCCGCCGCACGCCGCGTCGCGGGCGCCCGCGTGCGAGGCTGATACCTGCCGCCCCGCCCCGACCACTACCTCCGAGGACCTGTCACGATGAGCCCCGCCGATGGTGACCGCGAGCAGCAGCGCATCCTGATCGTGGACGACGAACCCGCCGTGCGGGAGGCGCTCCAGCGCAGCCTCGCCTTCGAGGGGTACGGCACCGAGGTCGCCGTGGACGGCGCCGACGCGCTCGACAAGGCCGCCGCGTACCGCCCCGACCTCGTGGTCCTCGACATCCAGATGCCGCGCATGGACGGCCTCACGGCCGCGCGGAGGCTCCGCTCCACCGGTTCGACCACGCCGATCCTCATGCTGACCGCCCGCGACACCGTGGGCGACCGTGTCACCGGACTCGACGCGGGGGCCGACGACTACCTGGTCAAGCCGTTCGAGCTGGACGAGCTGTTCGCCCGCATCAGGGCCCTGCTGCGCCGCAGTTCGTACGCGACCGCCGCCGGCCGGGCCGAGGAGGGCGACACCCTGGCCTTCGCCGACCTGCGCATGGACCTGGCGACGCGCGAGGTCACGCGGGGCGGCCGTACGGTCGAGCTGACCCGTACGGAGTTCACCCTCTTGGAGATGTTCCTCGCCCACCCCCGCCAGGTCCTCACCCGCGAGCAGATCCTCAAGGCCGTCTGGGGCTTCGACTTCGAGCCGTCCTCCAACTCCCTGGACGTGTACGTGATGTACCTGCGCCGCAAGACGGAGGCGGCCGGTGAGCCGCGCCTCGTGCACACGGTGCGGGGCGTGGGGTACGTACTGCGGGGCGGCGAGTGAGCGGCCTCGTCCGGCGGTTCCGCGGGCTGCCGTTGCGCTCGCGGCTCGCGCTGCTCGTCGCCACGGCCGTGGCGGTCGCGGTGGCCCTGGCGGCGGCGGTGTGCTGGTTCGTGGTGCGGGACGCGCTGATCGACTCGCTGGACGACTCGCTGAAGGAGAGGCCCGCCGACGAGAGCTGGGTCCGCGCCATGGTCGACGATCACGGTCAGTGCCGCCGCACGATCGTCAAGCAGAACGAGGACGCGCCGAATCTGCTGGAGCAGACGGTGCAGGTGGTCGACCAGACCGGTGGCAGCTGCGTCGTCTTCGGCGAACAGAGCATCGGGCTCGAACCGGTGGACACCGAGATCGCCCGCCGTGAGTCGCCCGCGTCCCTCCACAACGCGACCGCCGCCGACGGCACCGAGTACCGCGTGCTCACCTACCCGCTGGACGGCACCGCGTACGCCGTCTCCACGGCCCGCCCCCTCAGCGAGGTGCACGACACCCTCGACAACCTCACCCTGCTGCTCTCGGTGGTGGGCGGTGCCGGCATCGTCGGGGCGGGCGCGGCCGGCCTCTGGGTGGCCCGTACCGGCCTGCGCCCCGTGGACCGGCTCACCGAGGCCGTGGAGCACGTGGCCCGCACGGAGGACCTCGGCCTGCGCATCCCCGTGGAGGGCGACGACGAGATCGCCCGGCTCTCCGCGTCCTTCAACTCCATGACCGCGTCGCTGGCCACCTCCCGCGACCTCCAGCAGCAGCTCATCGCCGACGCGGGCCACGAGCTGCGCACGCCGCTGACCTCCTTGCGCACGAACATCGAGCTGCTGGCCCGCAGCGACGAGACGGGCCGGGCCATCCCGCCCGACGACCGCAGGGCCCTGCTCGCCTCGGTGAAGGCGCAGATGACGGAGCTGGCCGCGCTCATCGGCGACCTCCAGGAGCTGTCCCGCCCCGACGCGAACCAGGCGAGCGGGAAGGTGCAGGTCATCGCCCTGCACGACATCGTGGAGGCGGCCCTTGAGCGGGCCCGGCTGCGCGGCCCCGAGCTGACCTTCGAGGCGGACCTCGCGCCCTGGTACGTCCGCGGGGAACCCGCGGCCCTTGAGCGCGCCGTGGTCAACCTCTTCGACAACGCGGTGAAGTTCGGCCCCGCGGGCTCCGCGATCGAAGTCGCCCTGCGGGGCGGCGAGCTGACGGTGCGCGACCACGGCCCCGGCATCCCCGCCGAGGAGCTGCCCCACGTCTTCGACCGCTTCTGGCGCTCGCCGTCGGCCCGGAGCCTGCCGGGTTCGGGGCTCGGCCTGTCCATCGTGGCCCGCACGGTGCGGCAGTCCGGCGGCGAGGTGGCGCTCGGCCCGGCCGACGGCGGCGGCACGGTGGCGACGGTGCGGCTGCCGGGGGCGGCGACCCCGCCCCCGAGCGACCTCCCCTGACATCTCCGCAAACCAACGAGACGTTGCGTCTTGTCAAACCGCGCCCCAGTCGCTACTCTCGACACATCGCCACGCGAGACGCATCGTCTCGTTCGGCGCGCGTGTCCCCCGTAGCCGACGAAAGGCCGCCCACTTGTTCCCAGCACCCGCAGCAGCCCCCGCAACCGCCCGCGCCCACTCCCAGCTCGCCCTCACCGACGTCACCAAGCGCTACACGGACCGCGTCGTCATCGACCGGGTCTCCCTCACCGTCCGGCCCGGCGAACGGGCCGGTGTCATCGGGGACAACGGGTCGGGGAAGTCCACCCTGCTGCGCCTCATCGCCGGACGGGAGCTGCCGGACAACGGCACCGTCACCGTCGCCGCCCCCGGCGGCACCGGCTACCTCGCCCAGGCCCTCGAACTGCCGGAGACCGCGACCGCCGGGGACGCGGTCGACGCCGCCCTCGCGGAACTGCGCTCCCTGGAGCGGCGCATCCGGGCCGCCGAGGCCGCCCTTGAGGGCGCGGACACGGCGGCGTACGAGCGCTACGCCGCCCTGACCGCCGAGTTCGACGCGCGCGGCGGCCACGACGCCGACCGCCGCGTGGAGGTCACGCTGCGCCACCTCGGCGAGCGGGAACCGCTGGACCGCGCGCGCCCGCTGGCCACGCTCTCCGGCGGACAGCGCTCACGGCTCGCGCTGGCCGCCACCCTGGCGTCCTCGCCCGAACTGCTCCTCCTCGACGAGCCCACGAACGACCTGGACGACGAGGCCGTGCGCTGGCTGGAGGACCGGCTGCGGGCCCACCGCGGCACGGTCATCGCCGTCACGCACGACCGGACCTTCCTCGACCGGGTCACCACGACCATCCTGGAGGTGGACGGCGACACCCGCGCCGTGCGCCGCTACGGCGACGGCTACGCGGGCTACCTGACCGCCAGGGCCGCCGAACGCGCCCGGCACGCGCGGGAGTACGAGGAGTGGTGCGCCGAGGTGGCCCGGCAGACCCGGCTTGCCGAGTCCAACATCGGGCTGCTCTCGGCGATCCCCCGCAAGGCACCGAGCGCGTTCAGCGGCGCGGGCGCCTTCCGGGCCAGGTCGCGGGCGCACGGCGCGATGGGCCGCATCCGCAGCGCCCGGGAGCGGCTGCGCCGCCTGACCGAACGGCCGGTGCCGCCGCCCCCGCGGCCCCTGCGCTTCGAGGCGCGGGTCGAAGGGGAGGCCGCGGGCGCGGTGGAGCTGACCGGCGTACGGGTGCCGGGGCGGCTGGCGGTCGAGGGGACGCTGCGGATCGAGGCGGGCGAACGGCTGCTGGTGACCGGCCCGAACGGCGCGGGCAAGTCCACGCTGCTGGCGCTCCTCGCCGGGGACCTGGCCCCGGAGTGCGGCGAGGTCCGCCGCCCGGCGCGGGTCGGCCGGCTCCGGCAGGACGGATCGCGCTGGGACGAGGGGCGTTCGGTGCTCTCCGTCTTCGGTGCCGGACGGCGCGAGGAGCTGCTCTCCCTCGGACTGTTCCGCGAGGCCGACCTCGCCCTTCCGGTGCGGGCCCTCTCGGTCGGCCAGCGCCGCCGCCTCGAACTGGCCGAGCTGGTCACCCGCCCCCTCGACCTGCTCCTCCTGGACGAGCCCACGAACCACCTGTCGCCCGCCCTGGTCGAGGAGCTGGAGGCCGCGCTCGCCGCCTACCGGGGCACGCTGGTGATCGTCAGCCACGACAGACGCCTCAGGTCCGGCTTCCGGGGGCGGCGCCTCGCCCTGCGGGACGGGCGGCAGGACCCCGGGGGCCCGGGCTAGCCGCCGAAGCCGAGCCCCGCGCCGGTCAGCCGTACGCGGATGCCCTCCTTCTCCACCGTCACGTCCCGCAGCGTCATCGTCCCGTCGCCGGGCGGTTCCGGGAGCCGGAAGGCGAGTGTGAGGCGGTCGGCGAGGACGGGGCGGGTGAGCCCGGCGAGGCCCTTGAGCAGGGCGGGGTCGAGGCCGAGCTTCTTGAGCAGCCAGGGGTGGCCCATCGCGACGTCGATGAGGTTGAGGCTCATCACGTCGTCGACGAAGCGGGCGGAACCGGTCAGCTCGTTCAGCTTGGTGTCGCTCCTCAGGGCCTCGCGGACCACGCTCCGCGGGACCCCGAGCCGGTCGACGATCGCGGGGACGGAGAGCAGCGCCTTCGCCTTCGCCGTCTCCTCTGCGACGCGGTCGGCGGACTTCTCCGACAGGTGCAGGCCCTCCTTCTCGCGCGTGCCGGGGCGGTACGTCGCCAGGTCGCCGAGCTGCAGGCTCATGCCGCCGATGTCGGTGGAGATGCCCCGGTCGCCGTTGCGCTGGATGCGGGCGTCGGCGCGCAGCTTCAGGTCGTGTCCCGCCACGGGCAGCGTGCCGCGCGCGAGGACCTGGTCGCGGCCCCTGCCGGTGAACGTGACCTGCGAGGCGCCCAGTTCGCGGTTGAGGTCCTCGAAGGAGAGCAGCACCTCGCCGTCCATGGCGCCGATCCGCGCGCCCTCGACGGAGGTGGGGCCGTCCCCGTCGATCCTGATGTCGGTGGCGGTCGCGGAGACCTTGGCGAGCGAGACGCGGTCGGCCGCGACGTCGGGGACGGTCACCTTCACCTGGTCGAGGCGCTTGCCGAGCACCTGGGTGAGGAACGGGAAGCCCTCGATGTCGACCTCGGGCGCCGCGCTCAGCTTCATCCGTTCCTTGAGCCTGTCGGCGGCCTCGTGCTCGGCGTAGAGCAGCGCCCAGCGGTCGCCGAGGGCGAGGAAGGCGGCGGCGACGACCAGCGCGACCACGGCCTTGGCGGCCATCGGCAGTCCGGCGAAGCGGCTGCGGCGGCGGCCCCGGCGGCGCCGGCGGTGGTTGGGCGGGGCCCAGGAGTCGTCCTCGTCGTCCGGCTTCGCCCGCGCCGTGTCCTGGTGGAGGAACTCCTCCAGCGGGCCCGGCGCGAGGGCGGCCAGCTCCTCGTACGGATTGGCGTACGCGGTGGCCGGGAGCGGCGCGGTGTCGTGTCCGCTCCCGGAGCGGCCGGAGTGGTCCGAGCGGCCGGAGTGGTCGGCGCGGCTGGAGTGGTCCGAGCGGTCGAGGGGGACATCGGAGTGGTCAAGAGGGGCATCCGGAGGATGCGTGGCTATGCGGTGGGGGGAACGCATCGGTCGATCTCACCATACGTTCACACCCCACCCCAAGCCTGACTCCCGGTAAGCAACGGTTTCGGCCGCTTGCTCGGCCGGTCCCGCCCCTGGTCAGGGCGCCGGAGTTCACCGGGACGTCATCTACGTCACGTCAAGGCGGTCACTTCACGACCGTGATCCGGTCGGCCTTCGGCGGGGCGATCGGCTTGTCCGCCGAGGAGTTGGCGCTCAGGTAGTCGTTGAACGCCTTCAGGTCGTCCGCGCCCACCAGCGGCTTCGTGCCCTTGCCCAGCTCGGGCAGCCCGTCGCCGCCACCGGCGAGGAAGGAGTTCAGGGCGACGCGGTACGTGGCCGCCGGGTCGAGCGCCTTGCCGTTCAGCTCGACCGAGTCGGCGACGACGCGGTCGGCGCCGGTCTTGGTCATGTCGAGCGTGTACGTGAGGCCGTCCGAGATCTGCAGGATCTTCGGGGAGTTGGCGTTGGCCCCGCTGACCTGCTGCTTCAGGGCGGTGATCAGCTGAGCGCCGGTCAGGTCGACGAGGTTGACCGTGTTGCTGAACGGCTGCACGGTGAACGCCTCGCCGTAGGTGACGACGCCGTCGCCCTCACCGCCGCTCGCCTTGTACACGATGTCGGAGCGGATGCCGCCCGGGTTCATCAGGGCCAGATCGGCCTCGGGGTCCAGGGACTTGGCGTGGGCGAGCTGCGCGTCGGCGATCAGGTCGCCGAGCGGGGACTCGGGGGTGGTGGCGCCGCGGCCGGGGATGTCGGCGGAGACGTGGCCGACGGCCTTGCCGGCGATGGGCGCGGCCAGCTTGTCCCAGCGGGAGATCAGCGAGGTCATGTCGGGCGCCTTGGCCTGCTCGCGGCTCACGACGTGGTTCGCGGACTTCACGCTGGTGCGGACGATGTCCTTGGTCCCGCGGTCGTACGTCAGCGTGGTGTCGGTGTAGAGCTTGCCGTACGAGGACGCCGAGGTCACCATGCGGGGCTTGCCCGCCGGGTCGGGGATCGTGCAGACGTAGGCGTTGTGCGTGTGGCCCGTGACCAGGGCGTCCACCTTGGGCGTGATGCCCTTGGCGATCTCGGTGATCGGCCCGGAGATGCCGTCGCCGGCGGCCGGGGAGTCGCAGTCGTAGTTGTACGTCTGGCTCGCGGGCACGCCGCCCTCGTGGATGAGCGTGACGATGGACTTCACGCCCTGCTTGTCGAGGATCTCGGCGTACTTGTCGACCGTCTCGATCTCGTCGTGGAACTTCAGGCCCTTGATGCCGTCGGCGGAGACGATGTCGGGGGTGCCCTCAAGGGTCACGCCGATGAAGCCGATCTTGACGCCCTTGTGCTTCCACACGTGGTACGGCTTGAGGATCGGCTGGCCGGTCTTCTCGTCCGTGACGTTGGCCGCGAGGTACGGGTAGTCCGCGCCCTCGAACTCCTTGTCCTTGCCCCGCCCGTCCTTCTCGAAGCAGCCGTCCTTGGGGTGGCAGCCGCCGTTCTGGATGCGGGCCAGCTCCTTGGCGCCCTCGTCGAACTCGTGGTTGCCGACGCTCGTGACGTCCAGGTCCAGCTTGTTCATCGCCTGGACGGTGGGCTCGTCGTGGAAGAGCCCGGAGAGCAGCGGGCTGGCGCCGATGAGGTCACCGGCCGCCGCCGTCACGCTGTAGGGGTGCGCCTTGCGGGCGGTGCGCAGGGAGGTCGCGAGGTACTCGACGCCACCGGCGTCGATCTTCTTCTCGGTCCCGTCGGCCTGCCTCTCCGTCACCTGGCCCGACGAGCCCGCGGGCGGCTGAAGGTTGCCGTGGAAGTCGTTGAAGGACAGCAGCTGCACATCTACGGTGCGCTTCTTGCCTCCCGCGCCGTCGCCGGCCCGCTCCTGCCCCGCGCTCGCGGGCAGCGCGGCGACCAGCGCCCCGGCGGTGGCGAGCCCCGCCGCGGCGGCGAGGACACGGGTGGCACGGCGCCTGGGCCGTCGGTTCGTGGATCTGGCGGACACGCGTTCCCCCGGGGGTCGGATGCGGAGACGTACGAAACGCTCGGAAGCCTAAGGTCAACGCGCGTAGCGCAACAGGGGGTAACGGGTCACGACCTGGTTGCGCGGGACAGAAATCGTGCCGGTCCCCGGCTCGGGTCGCGATGCGAGCGCGCGGCCCCCGAGCCCACAGCCACCGCCGGGCCCGGCCCCCTCGAAGGCGCCCCGCCGGTTACCGTCTGGGGTATGACTGACGACCGCCCCGCCGAGGCCCAGGCCCCCGCCGCACTCCGGAAGATCGACACTCTCGACGCGCTCACCTCCGCGCAGGCCGACGCCGTGCTCGGCCTCCTCGCCGAGGCCGCGCGCAACGACGGGCAGCAGGCGGTGTCCGAGCAGGGCCGGCTCCAGCTGCGCGGCGGCGCGCGCGAGGGCGTCGGGCACCTGCTGCTCAGCGTCGGCGACACCCTCGTGGGCTACGCGCAGCTGGAGGACACCGACCCCGTCGAGGCCCCCGCCGCCGAACTGGTGGTGCACCCCTCCCACCGCGGGCGCGGCCACGGCAGGGCGCTCGGCTCGGCGCTGCTCGCCCGGTCCGGGCGGCGGCTGCGCGTCTGGGCGCACGGCGGGCACTCCGCGGCCCGGCACCTGGCGCAGGTGCTCGGCCTCACCCTCTTCCGCGAACTGCGGCAGATGCGGCGCCCCTTGGCCGGCCTGGACCTGCCGGAGCCCGTCCTGCCCGACGGCGTCTCGGTCCGCACCTTCGTCCCCGGCCGGGACGACGCGGCCTGGCTCGCGGTGAACGCCGAGGCCTTCGCGCACCACCCCGAGCAGGGCTCCCTCACCCAGCGCGACCTGGACGACCGCAAGGCCGAGCCGTGGTTCGACCCGGCGGGCTTCTTCCTGGCCGAGCGCGTGGCCGACGGCGAGCTGGTCGGCTTCCACTGGACGAAGGTGCACGAGGAGGAGCGCCTGGGCGAGGTGTACGTGGTCGGGGTGCGCCCCGGCTCCCAGGGCGGCGGTCTCGGCAAGGCCCTGACCACGACGGGCCTGCGCCACCTCGCCGGGGCCGGGCTGCCGACCGCGATGCTGTACGTGGACGCGGACAACAAGGCGGCCGTCAGCGTCTACGAACGCCTCGGCTTCGTCACCCACGAGACGGACCTGATGTACCGCACGGAGACCTGACCGCGCCGTTCCGCCGGGCGGCGGGACCGGCAGAGGCCCCAAAGGGGCGGCGTGACTTGACGCCGCCCCTTTCTTGCACCACCCTTTCACTACTCAATTAGTGAAAGGGTGGTGCAGCAGTGGTCGAGTTCCGCATCGACCGGCGCAGTGGCGTCGCCACCTATCTCCAGATCGTCCAGCAGACCCGCCGGGCGCTCCGCCTCGGCCTGCTGGAGCCCGGCGACAAACTGCCCACGGCCCGCGAGGTCGTCGAGGCCACCGCCATCAACCCCAACACGGTCCTGAAGGCCTACCGGGAGCTGGAGCGCGAGGGCCTGGTGGAGGCCCGCCGCGGCCTCGGCACCTTCGTACGGAAGTCACTGGGCAGCGCACCGGCGGACTCGCCGCTGTCTGGGGAGCTCGTCGAGTGGGCCGCGCGGGCCCGCGAGGCGGGTCTGGAGAAGGACGACGTGGCGGCGCTCTTCAGCGCCGTACTGGAAGAACAGTTCGCACCGTCAGCAGCCACCGAGGGGGACCCCGCATGACCGGCACCGCCATCGAGGCGCATGCCCTCAGCAAACGTTACGGCCGGCACCGGTACGCGCTGCGCGACTGCGCGTTCCGGCTGCCCGTGGGGCGCGTCTGCGCCGTCGTCGGCCCCAACGGCGCGGGCAAGTCGACCCTGCTCGCCCTGGCCGCCGGGCTCGGCCGCCCCAGCGCGGGCACGCTGACCGTCCTCGGCACCGGCCCCGCCGAGGCGCGCGCCCGCGTGGCGTACGTCGCCCAGGACAAGCCGCTGCATCCGCGGCTCAGCATCGCCGACACGCTGCGGTTCGGGGCCGAACTCAACGCCGGGCGCTGGGACATGGCCGCGGCGGAGCGCGTCGTGGCCGGCGCGGGGCTCGACATGGCCGCACGCGTCCGCACGCTCTCCGGGGGACAGCGCACCCGGGTCGCGCTCGCCCTCGCGCTGGGCAAGCGGGCCGAACTCCTGCTCCTGGACGAGCCCATGGCCGACCTCGACCCGCTCGCGCGCCACCAGCTCATGGGCACGCTCATGGCCGAGGCGGCCGAGCACGGGACCACCGTCGTGATGTCCTCGCACATCGTCGGCGAACTCGCCGACGCCTGCGACCACTTGCTCCTCGTCTCCGACGGGCGGGTCAGGCTCGGCGGCGGCATCGACGACCTGCTCGCCGCGCACGCCCTGGTGACCGGGGCGCGCCCCGCCGCCGACCTCGCCCCGCACACCGTCGTCGAGTCCCGCGCCACCGGGCGCGGCGTGACCGCCCTGATCCGCCCCGAGGGCCCCCTCGGCACCGACTGGCAGGTCGAGGAACCTTCCCTGGAGGAACTGTTGCTGTCCCACCTCCGCTCCCCGGACACACCGGTCCTGCTGACGCCGGGTACCGCCGCCGCAGAGCCGGTGGTGACCGCGTGACCGCGTCGCCTGCGCTCGCCACCGCGACGCCCCGCAGGGCCGCCTTCGCCCTGCCCGGCCCCTACCGCGCGGTCCTGCGCCAGCACCGCACCGCGCTGTGGATCGCGCTGGGGTTGTTCGCCCTCTCCGCCGCGGCGCTGGCCGCCGACCGGCTCTGGGTCGCCCACGCGGCCGACGTCTTCGCGGCGGCCGACTGCTCGATCCGGCACACCACGCGGGAGTGCGGCGGCCCGGTCCGCGGCTACCTCGACGCCGAGTTCCAGTTCGGCAGGAACCTCGACTACATGGGGATGGGCATCCTCGCCCTGCCCTGCCTGATCGGGGCGTTCGTCGCGGGCCCGCTCATCGCGAGGGACCTGGAGACGGGCACGTACAAGGTGGCGTGGACCCAGTCGCTCTCCCCGGCCCGCTGGCTCGCCGACCGGCTCACGCTGTGCGCCGCGGCCGTGACCACCGGGGTGGTCCTGCTCGTCGCCGTACAGCGCTGGGCGTGGACGACGGGGCCGGAGCTGGAGTACGACGCGGCGCCCTGGCACGAGCGCGCGATCTACGGCTCGGTCGGCCCCGTCGCCCTCGGATACGCCCTGCTCGGCCTCGCCGTCGGCGCGCTCGTCGGGGTCCTGATGCGCCACACCCTGCGCGCGATGTCGGCCACCCTGGCCATCATGATCAGCGTGGTCGCCGTGCTGCCGTTGGCCCGGCACCACCTGTGGCCCACCGAGACGGTCACCTGGTCACGCTCCTACCCGCCGGCCACACCCGGCTCCGGTCACCTGGTGGAGCGGGGCATGCTCACCTCCGACGGGCGACGGCTGCCGGAGTCGCTGTGCTGGAGCGGGGCACGGGACCCCGAAGCGTGCTTCGCCGACCACCAAGTCACCGGCTGGTACAACGACTTCCACCCCGCGTCCCACTTCTGGCCCCTCCAGCTCATGGAGACCGGCATCCTCCTCGCCCTCACCGCCGCCACCGTCTACGCCACCTTCCGCATCCTCCGCCGCCGCACCGCCTGAACCCGTACCGTCGAGGAAGGTGAACGCCCCAGGCCCCCGGCCGGGACCCGGCAGGACCCCCGGGGGCCTTCGGCCCATGTCCCGCACGTCATGTCGCCGTAACCGCTGATTCAGACAACCTTGCGAGGCTCGGGCAATGCAGCCCGCCGTGCCCGACCCGTCGCCGAAGAACGGGAAGCCGTCCCCGGAGAACGGGAAGCCGTCCCCGAAGAAGGGGAAGCGCCGTCTCACACCCGCGCTCTCCGACGCGCCTATCGGCACGACCTCGCGGAAGAATGGCTCCATGAGCCAGCAGAACACGCCGGGACAGGTACAGCACGCCCAGCCCTCCGTCGGTTCCATAGCCGCGCACCGGCCGCACACCATCGCCGCCACCGTCTCCGACCTCGCCCCCGACATCGACGCCGACCTCGACTCCTACGAGGAGAACGGCCGGCCGGGGCACGACGGGGACGGCCTGCCCCAGGGGCGGTTCCTCGACCGCGAGCGCAGCTGGCTCGCCTTCAACGAGCGGGTGCTCGAACTCGCCGAGGACCCGCACACCCCCCTCCTCGAACGGGCGAACTTCCTCGCGATCTTCGCCTCGAACCTGGACGAGTTCTTCATGGTGCGCGTGGCGGGCCTCAAGCGCCGCATCGCCACCGGTGTCGCCACCCGTTCGGCCTCCGGGCTCCAGCCCCGCGAGGTCCTCGAACTGATCTGGAACCGCTCCCGCGAGCTCATGGCCCGGCACGCCGCCTGCTACCAGGACGACGTGGCGCCCGGCCTCGCCGACGAGGGCATCCACCTGGTCCGCTGGCACGAGCTGACCGACAAGGAGCAGTCCCGCCTCTTCACGCTCTTCCGGCAGCAGATCTTCCCCGTCCTGACCCCGCTGGCCGTGGACCCCGCGCACCCGTTCCCGTACATCTCGGGGCTCTCGCTCAACCTCGCCGTGGTCGTGCGCAACCCGGTCTCCGGGCACCAGCACTTCGCACGCGTCAAGGTCCCGCCGCTGCTCTCGCGCTTCCTGGAGGCCTCCCCCCAGCGCTACGTGCCCATAGAGGACGTCATCGCCGCTCCCGCGCATCTCCAGGAGCTGTTCCCCGGCATGGAGATCCAGGAGCACCACATGTTCCGGCTCACCAGGAACGAGGACCTGGAGGTCGAGGAGGACGACGCCGAGAACCTCCTCCAGGCCCTGGAGAAGGAGCTGATGCGGCGCCGCTTCGGGCCGCCCGTGCGCCTTGAGGTGGAGGAGTCCATCGCGCCGAACGTCCTCAGCCTCCTGGTGCGCGAGCTGAAGATCGGCGAGGCCGAGGTCTACCCGCTGCCGGGCCCGCTCGACCTCACCGGGCTCTTCAGCATCGCCAAGCTGGACCGGCCCGAGCTGAAGTACCCCAAGTTCGTGGCGGGCACCCACCGCGACCTCGCCGAGGTCGAGTCGGCGTCCGCGCCCGACATCTTCGCCGCCCTCCGCGAGCGCGACGTCCTCCTGCACCACCCCTACGACTCCTTCTCCACCTCCGTGCAGGCGTTCCTGGAGCAAGCCGCGGCCGACCCGGACGTCCTCGCCATCAAGCAGACGCTGTACCGCACGTCGGGCGACTCCCCGATAGTGGACGCGCTCATCGACGCCGCGGAGTCCGGCAAGCAGGTCCTCGTCCTCGTCGAGATCAAGGCCCGCTTCGACGAGCAGGCCAACATCAAGTGGGCGAGGAAGCTGGAGGAGGCGGGCTGCCATGTCGTCTACGGCATCGTCGGCCTGAAGACCCACTGCAAGCTCTCCCTGGTCGTGCGCCAGGAGGGCGACTCCCTGGTCCGCTACTCGCACGTGGGCACCGGCAACTACCACCCCAAGACCGCACGGCTCTACGAGGACCTGGGCCTCCTCACGTCGAACGCGGAGGTCGGCGCCGACCTCTCCGACCTCTTCAACCGCCTCTCCGGCTACTCCCGCAGGGAGACCTTCCGCCGGCTGCTCGTGGCCCCCAGGTCCCTGCGCGACGGGCTCGTGGCCCGGATCGAGAAGGAGGCGCAGCACCACCGCGCCGGCCGCCCCGCCTACGTCCGCGTCAAGGTCAACTCGATGGTCGACGAGGGCGTCATCGACGCGCTGTACCGCGCTTCGCAGGCGGGCGTCGAGGTGGACGTGTGGGTGCGCGGGATCTGCGCGCTGCGGCCCGGCGTGACGGGGCTCTCGGAGAACATCCGCGTACGGTCCGTCCTCGGCCGCTTCCTCGAACACTCCCGCGTCTTCGCCTTCGGCAACGGGGGCGAGCCGGAGGTGTGGATCGGCAGCGCCGACATGATGCACCGCAATCTCGACCGCCGCATCGAGGCGCTCGTCAGGGTCCAGGACCCGGCGCACCGCGCGGCCCTGAGCCGGCTCCTGGAGACCGGCATGTCGGACACCACCGCCTCCTGGCACCTCGGCGCCGACGGCAACTGGACCCGCCACTCGCTGGACGCGGAAGGCCAGCCGCTGCGCAACGTACAGGAGATGCTCATAGACGCCCGGAGGCGCCGGCGTGGCACAGCAACACCATGAGATGACAGTGGCGATGACCGGGACGGCCGACGAGGCCCTGCCGGTCTACCTGCGCGGGCAGGCCACGGAGTTCCTGCGCTCGCTGCGCCTGCACCGCGAGTCCACGACGGACGCGCGGGGCGCGGAGGAGTCCCTTGAGGCGGCCCGCGCCCTGCGCCGCGCGGCCCGCAGGATCGGCGCGACGCTGCACACGTTCCGTCCGCTCCTCGACCCCGAGTGGGCAGCGGTGCTCAGGCCCGAACTGGCCTGGCTGCGCGGCACGCTCTCCCAGGAGCACGCCTGTGCCGCGCGCCTGACCCGTCTCCTCGACGCCCTGCACCGCCTCTCGGGGACGCCGCCGGTGCCGGGGCCCGCCCTGGCCCCGCTGCCCGCCGCCGGCAGGCGCCCGGCGGGCGGGAACGGGTGGGCGCAGCCCGCACCGCCGGGTGCCGTCGAGACGGGCAGGGGGTCGAGCGGTCTGACGGTGGGCGCGGCCAAGGCAGCCGCCCTGCTGGAGCGGCAGCTCACCCTCGCGCGGACGCGGGCCCACTCCACGGCCCTCCAGGCCCTCGGCTCCTCCCGCTTCCACGCGGTGGCGGACACCATCGCGGTACTGGCGAGCGAGGTCCCGCTCACCGGCGCCGCGGACGACCCGAAGCACCTGGCGGCCAGGGCCGAGGCGGAGCTCGCGGACGCCGTCGCCGTCCTGCCGCTCGGCCAGGCGGGCCACCCGTACAACGCGGGCGCCCTGACGCACGGCCTGGCGTCGGAAGCCGCGCCCGACGCCCAGGACGCCCCCTGGCTGAAGGTCCGCTCCCTGCTGCGCCTGCACCGGTACGCGCAGGAGGTCCTTCTCGGCCACGCCTGCCCCGACCCCCGCGTCCTTGAGGCGGGCCACGCCCTGGACGTCCACCACGAGGCAGCTGCCGCCGCCCAGGCCGCCGCCCACGCCGCGCGGACGCCCCGTATCGCCCCGGCGACCGCGTACGCCCTCGGCGTGCTCCACGCCGACCAGCGCCACGAGGTCGAGGCGGCACGCTTTGCCTTCCAGCAGGTCTGGCAGCACGAGACGGCGGGCACCCGGTGACGACCGCGGACACCGGGGCCCCGGTCCTCGCGGCGGGCTGCGTCCTGTGGCGCCGCTCCGCCGGCGGCGGCCTGGAGCTCTGCCTGGTCCACCGCCCCCGCTACGACGACTGGTCCTTCCCCAAGGGCAAGCTGAAGCGCGGCGAGGACGCCCTCGCGGGGGCCCTGCGCGAGGTCGAGGAGGAGACGGGGCACCGCTGCGCGCCCGGCGCCCGGCTGCCGACCGCGCGGTACACCGTGCAGGGCCGCCCCAAGCGCGTCGACTACTGGGCGGCCGAGGCCACAGGCGGTCACTTCGAGCCGAACAGCGAGGTCGACCGCGTCCGGTGGCTGCCGCCTGGCGAGGCCCGCGACCGGCTCACCCAGCCGCGTGACAAGCAGCTCGTCGACGCTCTGCTCGGCGTACTCAACCCCGGGTAGCCGTTCGGGTACGTTCCGTGGCGTGGTGCCTAACCAGGCCGACCGCCGAGGTTCACCCCCCGTTCACTCGTGCCAGTCGGTGGCTTCACCTGTTCTGCCTAATTTCGGCCTTGCACGACAGAGAAGCGCAAGACAGACATCGCACGCCGCCAGCAAAGGGCCGGCGGCTCCCGGAAGGAACACCCGAAAGTGAAGCTTCAGCGCAAGAACCGGCTCCGCGCCCTCTCCCTCGGCGCCCTCGCCGTCTCCGGCGCCCTGGCCCTCACGGCGTGCGGCTCCGACGACACGAGCTCCGGCGACGGCGGCAAGGAGACCAACGCCAACGCCAACATCAAGTGCGACGACGCCAAGGGCCAGCTCGCGGCCTCGGGTTCGTCCGCGCAGAAGAACGCGGTCGACGCCTGGCGGAAGGTCTACACGACCAACTGCAAGGACGTGCAGCTGAACTACAACCCGACGGGTTCGGGCGCGGGCATCACGGCGTTCCTCCAGGGCCAGACGGCGTTCGCCGGTACCGACTCGGCGCTGAAGCCCGACGAGATCGAGAAGTCCAAGAAGGTCTGCTCGAACAGCCAGGCCATCGACCTGCCGATGGTCGGCGGCCCCATCGCCGTCGGCTTCAACGTCCCCGGTGTCGACGAGCTGACCCTGGACGCCAAGACCCTGGCCGACATCTTCAACAACAAGATCAAGACCTGGGACGACAAGGCGATCGCGAAGCTCAACCCCGACGCCAAGCTGCCGAAGACCAAGGTCCAGGCCTTCCACCGCTCCGACGAGTCCGGCACCACGGACAACTTCACCAAGTACCTCAAGGGCGCGGCCCCCGACGCCTGGCCCTACGAGCCCGGCAAGTCGTGGGAGCCCAAGGGCGGCCAGTCCGCCAACGGCTCCGCCGGTGTCGCGGGCCAGGTCAAGCAGACCCCCGGTGCCATCTCCTACTTCGAGCTGTCCTACGCGGGCGAGGGCGTCAAGACCGTCGACCTGAAGACGGACGCCAAGGAGCCGGTGAAGGCCACCGTCGACAACGCCTCCAAGGCCATCTCCGAGGCCAAGGTCGTCGGCAAGGGCAAGGACCTGGCCCTGGAGCTGAACTACAAGCCGACCGCCGAGGGCGCCTACCCGATCACCCTGGTGACGTACGAGGTCGTCTGCGAGAAGGGCAACAAGGCGGAGACGCTTCCCGCCACCAAGTCCTTCCTGACCTACATCGCCAGCGAGGACGGCCAGAACGTCCTCAAGGAGAACGACTACGCGCCGATCCCGGCCGAGATCATCTCCAAGGTCCGCACCACCGTCGCGGGCCTGAGCTAGGAGCGAACCGAGTGCGGCCGGCCCGCTGAGCCGGGCCGGCCGCACCGTCCGGTGCACCGCCGCCACGGAGCGCCCGCGCCACGCGCACGGCAGCTCCGCAGACCGGAGAACCCCATGGACATATCAAGCAGCAAGACGACAGCTCCCGCGCCACCCCCCGTCGACCGCGTCGAGCCCTCCGCCCCCGCGACCAAGGCCGCGGCCCGCGGCGCCACCCGGCCGGGCGACCGGATCTTCCTCGGCTTCTCCCGGGGCTCCGGCATCGCGCTCCTCGTGATCATGGCCGCCATCGCGGCGTTCCTCACGTACCGCACGGCCCTCGCGCTCGCCGACAACACCGGCAACTTCCTCACCACCTTCGAGTGGGACCCGGCCGGTGTGAGCACCGGCGGCAAGCCGTACTTCGGCATCGCGGTCCTGGTCTTCGGCACGGTCGTGAGCTCGGTGATCGCCCTCGCGATCGCCGTCCCCGTCGCCATCGGCATCGCGCTCTTCATCTCGCACTACGCGCCGCGCAAGCTGGCCGCCCCGATCGCCTACGTGATCGACCTGCTGGCCGCGGTGCCCTCGATCGTCTACGGCCTGTGGGGCGCCCTCGTCGTCGCCCCCAGCCTGACCGGCCTCTACAGCTGGCTCGACGACTACTTCGGCTGGACCGGGATCTTCGCGTACGAGGGCGGCGCCCCGCGCTCCCTGATGACCGTCGGCATCCTGCTCGCGATCATGATCCTGCCGATCATCACCAACGTGAGCCGCGAGGTCTTCCTCCAGGTCCCGAAGATGCACGAGGAGGCCGCGCTGGCCCTCGGCGCCACGCGCTGGGAGGTCATCCGCATGTCGGTGCTGCCCTTCGGCCGCTCCGGCATCATCTCCGCCTCGATGCTGGGCCTCGGCCGCGCGCTCGGCGAGACGATCGCCGTGGCCACCGTGCTCTCCCCCAACTTCCTCATCAACGCGTCCGTGCTCGACTACGGCGGCGGCACCTTCGCGCAGAACATCGCCAGCAAGTTCAACGAGGCCAGCGAGTACGGCCAGGACGCGCTCATCGCCTCCGGCCTGGTGCTGTTCGTCATCACCCTGCTGGTCAACGGCGCGGCCCGCCTGATCATCGCGCGCCGCAAGGAGTACTCGGGGGCCAACGCATGAGCACCACGACACCCACCCCGCCCCACACCTCCGTCGAGCGCCCCGCGACGCTCAAGGGCGCCAGCCTTCCCCGCTGGTCACCGTTGGCCGTCGCCGCGGGCTCGGTCGCCGTCGCCGTCGGCATCGGCGCCGGGGCGGGCCTGGAGAGCCGCATCCAGTGGGGCCTGATCGCCGCGCTGCTCTTCATCGCCGGCTCCTACGTCCTCGCCGCGACCGTCGAGGGCACCCGCCAGGCCAAGGACCGCCTCGCCACCTCGCTGGTGTGGGTCATGTTCCTGCTGGCCGTCGTCCCGCTGGCCTCGCTGATCTACGAGACCGTGCAGCGCGGGAGCGAGGTCTTCGACGGCTACTTCCTGACCCACTCGATGGGCGTCGTCGCCGACGAGGAGACCGGCGGCGGCATCTACCACGCCCTCATCGGCACCCTCCAGCAGGTGCTGCTCGCCTCCGTGATCGCGGTGCCGATCGGCCTGCTGACCGCCGTCTACCTCGTCGAGTACGGGCGCGGGAAGCTCTCCAAGGTCATCACGTTCTTCGTGGACGTCATGACCGGCATCCCCTCGATCGTCGCGGGCCTGTTCGTCCTCAGCTTCTGGATTCTCATCCTCGGCTTCGACTACTCGGGATGGGCCGGCGCCATGGCGCTCGCCATCCTGATGATGCCGGTGATCGTCCGCTCCACCGAGGAGATGCTGAAGCTCGTCCCGAACGAGCTGCGCGAGGCCTCGCTCGCCCTCGGCGTGCCGAAGTGGCGGACCATCCTCAAGGTCGTCCTGCCGACCGCGATCGGCGGCATCACCACGGGCGTCATGCTCTCGGTGGCCCGCATCGCGGGCGAGACCGCGCCGGTCCTGCTCCTGGTCTGGGTGAACCCCCTGATCAACACGAACCCCTTCGACGGTTCGCAGGCCTCGCTGCCGCTGTACGTCTACCAGCAGTACGCGGCGGGCACCGACGCCTCGTACGACCGTGCCTGGGCGGCGGCGCTCGCGCTCATCGGCTTCATCATGATCCTCAACCTGGCGGCCCGCGGCGTAGCCCGCTGGAAGGCCCCCAAGACGGGCCGCTGAGCGGCCATATCAGCGACCTTCCCCGCCAGAACCCCGAAAGAAGCAGTGATCCCCATGGCCAAGCAAATCGACGTATCGGGCCTGACGGCCTACTACGGTTCCCACAAGGCGATCGACGACATCTCGATGACCGTGGAGCCCCGCTCCGTGACGGCGTTCATCGGCCCGTCCGGCTGCGGCAAGTCCACCTTCCTGCGCACCCTGAACCGCATGCACGAGGTCACCCCCGGCGGGCGCGTCGAGGGCAAGGTGCTCCTGGACGACGAGGACCTCTACGGCAGCGGCGTGGACCCGGTGGCCGTGCGCCGCACGATCGGCATGGTCTTCCAGCGCCCGAACCCGTTCCCCACCATGTCGATCTTCGACAACGTCGCCGCGGGCCTGCGGCTCAACGGCTCGTACAAGAAGTCCGAGCTGAACGACGTCGTCGAGAAGTCCCTCAAGGGCGCCAACCTCTGGAACGAGGTCAAGGACCGCCTGAACAAGCCCGGCTCCGGCCTCTCCGGCGGCCAGCAGCAGCGCCTGTGTATCGCGCGGGCCATCGCGGTCGAGCCGCAGGTGCTCCTCATGGACGAGCCGTGCTCGGCCCTCGACCCGATCTCGACCCTCGCGATCGAAGACCTGATCGGCGAGCTGAAGGAGCGCTTCACGATCGTCATCGTGACGCACAACATGCAGCAGGCCGCCCGCGTCTCGGACCGCACGGCCTTCTTCAATCTGGCCGCGGTCGGCCAGCCCGGCAAGCTCATCGAGATCGACGAGACCGAGCGCATCTTCTCCAACCCCTCGGTGCAGGCGACCGAGGACTACATCTCGGGCCGCTTCGGCTGAGCCCCGCCCCCGATCTCCCCGCGGTGCTGCATGGCGGTGCCACCGCGGGGGCACCGAGAAGGGCCCGCCCCTGGCTCCCGGGGGCGGGCCCTTCCCTGTACCTCTGGTGGCGCGGCGGCTGCTACAGGAACGCGAAGTTCACGAGGTAGAAGCTGATGGCGGCGACGATCGCGGCCGCGGGCATGGTGATGAACCAGCCCAGGATGATGTTCTTGGCGACGCCCCACCGCACGGCGTTGACCCGCTTCGTCGCGCCCACGCCCATGATGGCGGAGGTGATGACGTGCGTGGTCGAGATCGGCGCGTGGAACATGAACGCGGTGGTGAACATGATGCCCGCGCCGGTCGTCTCCGCCGCGAAACCCTGCGGCGGGTCCAGCTCGATGATCTTGCGGCCGAGCGTGCGCATGATGCGCCAGCCGCCCGCGTACGTGCCGGCCGAGAGCATCAGCGCGCACGCGATCTTGACCCAGATCGGGATCGGCGCGTCGGCGCTCTGCACGTCGGAGATGACGAGCGCCATCACGACGATGCCCATCGTCTTCTGCGCGTCCTGCAGACCGTGGCCGAGGGCCATGCCGGCCGCGGACACCGTCTGCGCGATGCGGAAGCCGCGCTTGGCCTTGTGCGGGTTGGACCTGCGGAACATCCACATGATCGCGCACATGACCAGATAGCCGACGACGAGGCCGACGAACGGGGACAGGAACATCGGGATGACGATCTTGTCGACGACCCCGGACCAGATGACCCCGATGCCGCCGGCGAGCGCCGCGCCGACCATGCCGCCGAAGAGCGCGTGCGACGAGGACGAGGGCAGCCCGAAGTACCAGGTGATGAGGTTCCACACGATGGCGCCGATGAGCGCCGCGAAGAGAATCCACATCCCCTTGTCGCCGTGCGGGGTCTCGATGATCCCCTCGCTCACGGTCTTGGCGACCCCGCTGCCCATGAAGGCGCCGGCGAGGTTCATCACCGCGGCCATGGCGAGCGCCGCGCGGGGCGTCAGCGCACGGGTGGAGACGGAGGTGGCGATGGCGTTCGCCGAGTCGTGGAAGCCGTTCGTGTACGTGAAGCCGAGCGCGACGCCAATGGTCACGATCAGAGCAAAGGTGTCCATGGCGAGGCTCAGGACTCCTTGACCGCGATGGTCTCCACAGTGTTCGCCACGTGCTCGAAGGCGTCGGCCGCCTCTTCAAGGACGTCCACGATCTGCTTCAGCTTCAGCACCTCGATGGCGTCGTACTTGCCGTTGAAGAGCTGGGCGAGGAGCTTGCGGTGGATCTGGTCGGCCTGGTTCTCCAGGCGGTTGACCTCGATCCAGTACTCGGTGAGGTTCTCCATGGTCCGCAGGTTCGGCATGGCCTCGGCGGTCAGCTCGGCGGCCCGCGAGAGGACCTCGATCTGCTGCTCGACGCCCTTGGGGAGCTCCTCGACCTGGTAGAGGACGACGAGGTCGACGGCCTCCTCCATGAAGTCCATGATGTCGTCCAGGGACGACGCGAGGTTGTAGATGTCCTCGCGGTCGAACGGCGTGATGAACGAGGAGTTCAGCTGGTGGAAGATCGCATGCGTCGCGTCGTCTCCCGCGTGTTCCGCGGCCCGCATACGCTCTGCGATCTCGGCCCGGGCGGAGGAGTCCGCTCCGAGCAGTTCCATCAGGAGCTTCGAGCCCGTGACGATGTTGTCCGCGGATGCGGCGAACATGTCGTAGAAGCTCGTCTCCCTGGGGGTCAGACGAAAGCGCACGTGGGGTCCTCGGGGTGCTCTGGATGCGGTCAGGCTGATGCTAGGCGCATCATCCGGCCACGGCTAACCGGCCGCTCTCCAGTGTCGCCCATCAGGCACAGTGATCAGCACACCCCCCGAGAAATCGGCTAGAATATACCCGCCAGGGGTATACGGAACTGCAGAAACTCAACATAAGTCCCAGAGGAGGACGCGATGACGACCACCGAGGCGGCCGACGCGGCCATGCCGACCCCGGGGGAGCCCGAAGCGCCCTCCGACCACGCGCACGGGGTGCACGGCTACCACAAGCAGAAGGACGAGCACCTCAAGCGCCTGCGCCGCATCGAGGGCCAGATCCGCGGCCTGCAGCGCATGGTCGAGGAGGACGTCTACTGCATCGACATACTCACGCAGGTCTCGGCCGGCACGAAGGCGCTCCAGTCCTTCGCCCTCCAGCTCCTGGAGGAGCACCTGCGGCACTGCGTGGCCGACGCGGCGGTCAAGGGCGGCACGGAGATCGACGCGAAGGTCGAAGAGGCGACCAAGGCGATCGGGCGGATGCTCCGCACGTAACGCTGCCGCCGCGGGGCAAGGGGCCTCCCTGTCGCCCCGCGGGGCGAGGCGCTCTCCCCGGCGGGCGAGTTCCTGTGCGCCGCTGCGCTGGCGATTTCCCGCCCGCGGAGAAGATCGCCGCGCGGCGGCGCACAGGGTCCGCCCTAGGCGCGGTCGTCGGGGCGAGGGGTGGCCTCCCGCCCGCGGGAGACCCTGAGCACCTCGTCGATCCGGTCGAAGCTCAGCCGCCCGGCCGCCGCACTCGCCGCAATGATGAGTTCGCCGCAGAGCTCGATCTCGGCGAGGGCGACGTGGTCCTGAACCGCCGTACCGCCACGCATCGGAGCCACGTTCATCACCTCTTCCTGATCCGCACGGCCCGCGCCCCGTCCCGTCCGGCGCGGCACCGACTTCCTAGAGTAGGGAGCGGCCTACACACCGCGCATGGCACGGACGGACCATTTCCACCAGTCGTAGGCGACTACGAACCGGCGATCTCCCCGGCGAAGATGTCCTCGGCGGCCGGAAGCCGCACCCGCACCGGCACCCCGAAGCCGTGGAGCAGCGTGGTCGACGCCACATCGCCGTTGGCCACGGTGAACCGCTCCCGCAGCTTCCGCACCAGCCCCCGGTCGTCGAGGTACACGTCGAAGGGCACCCCCTTCTTGCTGAACCCTTTCGCCGCCGCGACCCCCAACGCTCCGCGCTGACCTGCGGAGGCGGCCCGGGCCGCGGCCCGCAGATCGGCGACCCCGCGGTAGTGCCGCACGCCGATTCCGCCTACCCGCTCCTCCCCCACGTACACCACGTCCCGCGCCCCGCGCAGCAGTTCGGCCGCCGCGAGGGGGTCCGTGGCACCCCCCGTGACGAGGTTCCCGTCGGAGAGCGAACGTGTCTCGATCCGCACCCACTTGTCGGCCGGCACCCCGGCCCCGCGGTTCTTCATGTACAGCGCGCCCGAGGCGAGCAGCTCGGTGATGGGCCGGTGCACGCCGCCGGCCACGGCGTCCCGCGGGAGCACCACCTCGAACTCGCCGCGCTGCCGCGCGAAGTCGTAGCGCCCCTCGCCCCGGATGGTCACGCGCGTTCCGCCGCTGGCCATCTCCATCGACGTACTCGCACGGGCGCTGCCCGCCCCGACCAGCGCCGCTGCGGCTCCGCGCACCGCTTCCCTGGCACCCGCGGCGTCCCCCGCCGCGCCGCTGTCGGCGGCCGCGCCGCCACCCGCACACCCCGTGGCGGCGGCCATCAGGCCGGCCGCCGCGACCGCGGCGACCGCTGTGCCCGTGCACCTGCGCTGCTGACCCATCGCTTGTACCCCCAAGCGTGTCCGCGCTCGTCGATCCCCCGTCGTTTCCCCTAACGACCGGTGCGTTGACCCGTCACGCCGGGCCCCGGCGGCCGGCCCCGGCGCAGCGGCCCCGGCGTTCACCCGCGGTCGGTACCGTGGCCGTGTGGCCGATCAGGAAGACACCTCGCTCCACAGCACGACGACCATCGAGAAGGGCCGTTTCGTGGCGGCCCACTGCTCCTGCGGCTGGCGCGGCCCGGCCCGCAGAGCCCGCAGCAAGGCCCGCAGCGACGCCGCCGAGCACGAGGCCTCCCCCGTGGGGTCCGGCGCGTCGTAGAGCCCCGCGATCCGGGGAACCCGGCCGCCCCGCACACCGTCTGGTTCTCCGGGAAGCAACGGGAGGCGTCATGGAACGGCGTACGTTCATCGGCACCACGGCGGCCACACTGGCGGCCACCACGGTCGCGGGCTGTTCGAGCGGAGGGCGGGGGACGGCACCGGGCGCGGACGCCACGGCGGGCGGCGGCGGCACCCCGATCCGGACGACCAGCGCCGCGGCCACCTCCCCCGCCACGCTCAAGGCGCTCGCCAGAGACCTGGACGGCACCCTCGTCCAGCCCGGCGAGGCGAAGTGGGCGGCGGCCAGGCAGCTCTACAACACCCGCTTCGACGACCTGAGGCCCACGGCCGTCGCGTACGTGGCGCACGCGGACGACATCCGCACGGCCTTCGCCTACGCCCGCGCGCACCGCACCCCGGTCGCGATACGCAACGGCGGCCACTCGTACGCGGGCTGGTCGTCGGGGACGGGGCGGCTCGTCATCGACGTGTCGAAGCTGAGCCGGATACGGGCGAGCGGGCGCACCGCGACCATCGGCGGCGGCGCCAAGCTCATCGACGTCTACCGCTCGCTCGCCGCCAAGGGCGTCACCGTCCCCGCGGGTTCCTGCCCGACCGTCGGCATCTCCGGCCTCACCCTCGGCGGCGGCCACGGCGTGGTCTCCCGCGCGTACGGCCTGACCTGCGACAGCCTCACCTCCGCGAAGCTGGTCACGGCGGACGGCAAGGAGCTGCGGGCCTCCGCGTCGGAGAACAAGGAGCTGTTCTGGGCGCTGCGCGGCGCGGGCAACGGCAACTTCGGCGTCGTCACCGAGCTGTCCTACCGCACCCACGCCGCGCCGCAGGGCGTCTCCGCGTACATGTCCTGGCCCTGGTCGAAGGCGGCCGCCGTGCTCAGGGCGTGGCAGGAGTGGGGGCCCGACCAGCCCGACGAGATATGGTCCTCCGCCCACCTGGCGAACACCCCCGGCGGCACCCCGACCGTCTCAATCGCCTGCTTCTCCCTCGGCACCTACGGCGAGCTGCAGAACGCCGTCGACCGGCTCGCCGACAGGATCGGCGCGTCGGCGCGCAGCGTCTCCCTGAAGCGGCGTTCGTACGAGGAGTCCATGGAGGTGTACGCGGGCTGCTCGTCCTTCGCGGCGGACGCCCAGTGCCATCTGCCGGGCAGCACGCCGGGCCGCAGCCCGCAGGGCGCCCTGCAGCGGGAGACGTACGCGGCGAGCTCGGACTTCTTCGACCGTTCGCTGTCGGCGGCGGGCATCCGCGCGATGCTGTCGCGGATCGAGGACGTGACGGGCGCGAGCGCGGGCAGCATCGCGCTCACCGCGCTGGGCGGCGCCGTCAACCGCGTCGACCCGACGGCGACGGCGTTCGTGCACCGCCGCTCGCGGATGCTGGCCCAGTACATCGCGTCGTGGCGTGCGGGCACGTCGGGTTCGGCCGCGCGGGCGTGGCTGAAGGGGGCGCACGGGGCGATGGGGCGGTACGCGTCGGGCGCGGCGTACCAGAACTACACCGACGCGACGCTGACGAACTGGCGCCAGGCTTACTACGGGGACGCGGCGCCGCGCCTGAAGAAGCTGAAGAAGCGGTACGACCCGGACCGCTTCTTCGACTTCCCGCAGGCTCTCTGACGGCTCGGCAGACGCCCACCCGGCGACGGCCGATCCGGCCTGACGGCCCATCGGTCAGGCCGCGAGGTCCCGCTCGTCGGGGTCCGCGGCGGCCTGCGCGGACGGCGCGGTGCCGCCGAGCGGCGCGGCCACGGGCCCGACCCGGCGGTCGCGCACCAGCCACCCGAGCCGCGACCGCCCGACGGCCTTGGCGAGCGGCGTGAGCACGGCCATGGCGAGCGGGGAGAGCAGCAGGGCGACGGCGGTGCCGAGCGCGAAGCCGCCGATGACGTCGGTGGGGTAGTGCACGCCCATGAAGACCCGGCAGAAGCCCTCGAACGCGGCGAGCGCGATGCCGGCGAGCCCGAACCTGCGGTGGGCGACGAAGAGCGCGGCGCCCATGGCCATGGCGAGCGTCGCGTGGTCGCTGACGAAGGAGAAGTCGTTCTTGCCGTCGACCAGGACGTCGAGCCCGCTGTGGTCCTCGGCCGGACGCGGTCTCTCCACGAAGCCGCGGATGGGGACGTTGACGAGGACGGCGATGCCGGCGGCGAGCGGCGCCCAGACGACGGCGGCGACCGAGGTGGCGGCGTCGTCGAGGGTGCCCCGCTTGCGCTGGCCCCACCAGCACCACACCACGAGCAGTACGAGCGCGATCAGCAGCCCGTACTCCCCGACGAACGTGAGGGCGCGGTCGAGCCAGTGCGGGGTCTCCCGCGTCAGGCCGTTGATGTCGTAGAGCAGGGTGACGTCGGGGTTCGACCCGGATTCATCGAGTCCAGCCATGGCGCTGCGGCCCCTTGTCTTCAGCCCGTGGGCGCACCGTTCCGCGCACCCGTTTCTATCAGCCCCCGTGGTCGCTCCAGTCAAGGGAACGCGCGGTCCCCACCCCTACGTTCCACTCTCCACCGAAAGATCACTCAGACGTTACCGAAGAGAGATGCATCGCCGCAGCTCAGGGGGAGTGTTTTTACGGAGGGTTCAAGCCACCTCACGCGGCGCGCACTCCCGGCGCGCGTTCCGCACGCCTCTCGTTCCGACCTCTTTCCGCCGCCTTTTCCGGCCTCTCTCAGACTTCCGTCGGCTTGACGGGGGCCGCTTTCGCGCCATCTTCGGTGACTCTCGTCGCGCCGAAGTAGTCAGGGGTGTCGATCGGGTCGAACCGGATCACGGCCCCCGCGCGCGGCGCGTTGATCATGTAGCCGCCGCCGACGTAGATCCCGACGTGCCGGATGGCGCGGGAGTTGGTCAGGTCGTCGGAGAAGAAGACGAGGTCGCCGGGGAGCAGCTCGTCGCGCTTGGGGTGCGGTCCGGCGTTGTACTGGTCGTTGGCGACGCGCGGCAGCGTGATGTCGACCGAGCGGTACGCGGCGAGGGTCAGGCCGGAGCAGTCGAAGCGGCCGCCCTGCTCGGGCGTGCCGTTGCCGCCCCACAGATAGGGCGTGCCGAGCTTCTTCTGCGCGTAGTAGATGGCGGCGGCCGCCTGCTGCGACGGCTGCACGCGCCCCACGGGCCGCGCGAAGCTCTTGGCGAGGTTCGTGATGGTCTGCACGTAGTTCTGCGTCTCGCGGTACGGCGGGACGCCGCCGTACTTGATGACCGCGTACGCCCCCGCGTTGTACGCGGCCAGCATGTTCTTCGTGGGGTCGCCGGGAGCGTCCTTCACGTAGCCCGCGAGCTTGCAGTCGTAGGAGGCCGCGGACGGGATGGCGTCCTCGGGGTCCCAGACGTCGCGGTCGCCGTCACCGTCGCCGTCGAGGCCGTGCGCGGCCCAGGTCCCGGGGATGAACTGCGCTATCCCCTCCGCCTTGGCCGGGCTCTTGGCGCGCGGGTTGAAGCCGCTCTCCTGGTACAGCTGGGCGGCGAGCAGGGCGGGGTTGATGGCCTTGCAGAGGTTGCCCCACTTCTGCACGAGGGGCTGGTAGGTCGCGGGTACGGCGCCCTTGGCGAGGCCGACGGAACCGCCGCCGCCCCCGCCGCTCGCCACGCTCCCCGCGGCCATGTACGTGCCGAGGACGAGCAGCGCGATGAAGCTGAGGGCACCGCCGATCCCGAGAGAGGCGACCAGCCAGGCCTTACGCACCGTCAACCACCCCTCGCCGACCGGGAGTACGCCGCCGCTCAGTGTAGAGGGCGCGGGCGGAAGTGGCAGTGATCATTCACAGATCACCGCCGTGCCCGCGGCGGGGCGATACTCGACACCGCGCCGCCGGTCCGGGCGGCACAGGCCCGCACCGTGACGCAGGGAGAGCCGTGACCCAGGAAGAGCCCGTGCCCGACACCTCCGGCCAGGAACCGCCGCGCCCCGGGAGCCCCGCGGGGCTCGACTGGGTCCGCGCCGCCCCCGAGGGCGCGGAGGGCCCCGGCCCCTGGATCGAGATCGCCTTCGGCGAGGACGACGCCGTGCACCTCCGGGAGACCGGCGACCCCGAGAACGTCGTCACCACCACGCGGAAGAAGTGGGACGCGTTCGTGCTCGGCGTACGGGCGGGCGAGTTCGACCACTTCGTGGAAGGGGTCGAGGGCTTCGGCGGGGGTGAGGGGCGGGCTGAGGGGGCGGGCTGAGGGGGGAGACGGGCTGAGGGGGGCAGGCCGAGGTCGCCGGCGGCCCGCCTCAGACGATGAAGTCGTCCGTCAGCACGCAGCCGTCCACCAGGGCGGGCACGACCGTGACGTCGCCGACGGGCTGGAAGTCCGGGTTGCAGTTGAGCATCAGCAGTCCGGACGCGGACAGCTGACGGATCGTGCGGTCGTCGGGCGCGATCACGGCGAAGTCCTTGCCGACCGCGAAGCCGCCGTCGATGCCGGCGAGCCTGGCCTTCTTCACGCGCTCGGCCAGGTCCGCCTTGTAGGCCGCCTGGAAACGCCTCATGTCGCTCGTCTTGAAGACGCGTATCCAGCCGTGGCCCCCGTCGCCGCACGTGCCGCGGAACTGGACGCCCCACGAGGCGTCGAACTTCTCGTCCATGGGGTAGTAGCGCTCGTCGGACGGGTCGATGCTGTAGCGCTCGCAGGTCGTGAAGCGCTGCACGTACTCGCCCGCGGCCATCACGCTGCCGGCCCGCGGCAGGTTGTCGAGCAGCCGCTTCTGGCGGACGTGGGGGCCGCCGCTGGTGCCGCCGTTGCGCGTGGGGGCCTCGTCGCCGGTGCCGCTGTCGCTGTCGGTGCCGTTGTCTGTGTCGCTGTCGGTGCCCGTCCCGCCGGTGGTGCCGGGACCCGACCCGCCCGACCCGCCCGACCCGTCATACCCGCCCGACCCGTCCGTGCCCGCGGAGCGCGAGAGGCCGGGCAGCCCGGCGGCGCCGTCCTTCCCGCCTCCCCCGTCGTCCTCACAGGCGGTCGCCGTCAGGGCGACGGCGACCGTCGCCACCGCGGCGGCGCCCGTGCGGAGGGGTACGCGAAGACGTGGGTGAAGTCGGGCCCGGAAGGTCATGCGCATGATCGTAGCGTCCCACTACGGCGTCCCAGGGAACGATTGTTTGCGCAGGTCAGAGCCGTATGGGCATTCCAGCGTCCCTGATCGGACGGCGACCCTTGCCCCCGTCCACCGCCGCGCGCTTCTCTGTTGCCGTGCCGCTGACGACGGCCACGTACCGACATGACGAACGCACCTCACGGGGGACCAGACATGAAGCTCACGCACGCCTCGAAGACCGCGCCGAAGACCCTCCTCGCCGGCCTCGCGCTCCTCGGCACGCTCGCACTCACCGCCTGCGACAACGGTGACGACGGCTCGGACAAGGCGGGCGCACGGCCCGAGCCCGCGTCGAGCGTCTCCGCGGACGCCGGGAAGGACGGCGGCTCCGGCTCGTCGGACAAGGGTTCCGGCTCCACGGGCAACGGCTCCGGCTCCGGTTCGGGTTCCGGCTCCTCCGGCAACGGCTCCGAGGGCACCGCCGCGGGGACCGGCTCGAACGAGAACGGCGAGGTCGGCATCTGCCGCAGCGACGAGCTCGAAGTCACGGCCGCCGACAACACGACGGGCAAGGAGGAGGGCATCGTCACCGTCGCCTTCAAGAACGGCGGCGGCCGGGACTGCGCCATCAACGGCTACGCGGGCGTCGACCTGCGGACGGCCGACGGCGACACGATGTCCGTCGACCGCAACGGCGAGCAGGCGCGCCGCGAGATCCTGAAGGACGGCGAGACCGCGGCCTTCAACATCACGTTCCCGGTCAACAACAGCGGCGGCTCCGGCGTGCGCATCGCCAAGCTCCTGGTGACCCCGCCGAACGAGACGAAGACTGTCACCGTCGCCTGGCCCGCGGGCTCCCTCCCGGTGGGCGGCGAGGACGCCTCCAGCGGCCCGAAGCTCTCGGTCGGCCCGGTCGGCAAGGTCAGCGACTCCCCCGCCGGCTGAGCAACGGGCCCGTCCCCCGTGCCCCCTGTGACCAGAGTGTCCGGAGCGCCCCGCAGCGTCCCGAGAACCGCACCGGTCACAGGGGGCGCTCTCCTTCCCTGCGCCTGAGCGCCACCCTCACCGCCGGCGCGGACCGCAGAGGAAGCGCACGGCCCGCGCGGGCACATCGAAGTACCCGAAGGCCACTTCGCGGCTACCCGCGGGCGCTCACCACTGCCTCCACAAACGGGCCACCGTACGCAATCGAGCCGACGGCACGCCGCCCAGTGCGTCCTACCGCTCCACCGACCGCTCCTCCGTGACCCGTGGGGCCGCTGGGCTCGGGCTTACTTAACTCCAGGTCAGGGGCCACGCCGGGCCGTCATTGCCCGTGGTCCTACCGCGTGATACACAGAGTGACCAGACCTCACGCACGAGGAAACGCACGAAGTCAGCCAACGAATGGCGCCAAGGCGGCACACGCAGGCCCGATTGTCGGCGAGAATGAGCTGTCCTCTGCGTCGAGGTAGGCAGAGGTGCCAGAACAACCCACTAGGGGCGGTGAGTTACACATGCTTATGGCAGCCGAAAAGGGCGACATCACCACCATCATCGGCGGGATCGCCCCCGACTGGGGTCCCTTCGGGAGCCTGGGCAATGAGGCGCGCGTGATGATCGAGGTCGTGATGGCGATCGCCATCCTCCTCTGTCTCGGCATTGCCATCTGGGGCGCGGCGAAGCAACGCATCGGTGCGACGGCGCTGCGCGACACGTTCAGCGCGGAACAGGGCAAGGGCCTGATCATCGCCGGCCTGACCGGCGTCTTCATCATCGGATCTCTGGGCACGCTGTTCACCATCGTGTACGGCATGGCGGTCTAGCGGCCCCAGCCTCCCACCAACGTCCCCATCCCCACGACCCCCCACTTCTCCCCTCTCCCCTCCCCCCACTCCTCCCCTCTCCCCACTCCCCTCCTCCCCCACGTCCCCTCCTCCTCCATCCATCCGTCGTGCCCACCGGCAGAGGTTGCTGCTCCCTGATGTCGAGTCACCACACCGCGTCCGCGCGGAAACCAGCACGGCTACCGTCATACGTGTCCATGGTGACGGTCACGCGAGAGGTCGAGGGGGCGTACGTGGCATGAGTCTCGACGATGAGCGGAACAGCGGGCCCTTCGGCGGCTCGGGGGAGACCAGGACGAGACTCCCCGAGGGGGAGGGCGACACCCGCAGGACCTCCCGTTCGGGGCGGTCGTCCTCGCGGAGCCTGGTGACGGTGGTCGGCGTCGTGGTCCTGCTGATCGCGGCGATCGCCTTCGCCAACCGGGGCGACGGGGGTTCCGGCGGCGGCAGCGACGACGCCAAGAAGCCGGACGCGGCGGCGACGGCCCCTTCGGGGGAGAAGCCTGTCGAGGGCAGGACCGGGGGGATTCCCTCGGGGTTCGCGGACACCGAGCAAGGCGCTCAGAGCGCTGCGGCGAACTTCGCCGTGTCCCTCGGCTCCGCCGAGATGTTCGACAAGGACAAGCGGGACGACATCCTCGAAGCCGTCATGGCTCCATCGAGCGTGCCTAAGTTCCGGTCCGACCTCGACAAGGCGTACGGCCCCGCGTTCTTCAAGAACGTGGGCCTGAACGAGGACGGCTCGACCCCCAGCGGTTACCAGTTCGTCTCCCGCACCACCCCCATCGGCACGAAGGTCACCGACTTCTCGAAGGAGAAGGCGACCGTCGAGGTCTGGTGCAGCGGCCTGCTCGGCCTGTCGGGAGAGAAGTCCACCAAGCCGGTCACCAGCAGCTGGTTCACGATCACCATGGAGCTGTCGTGGATCGACGGCGACTGGAAGGCCGTCACCCACTCGCAGAAGAACGGTCCCGCCCCTGTCCCGGGCGATGACCGTGCGTCCGGCTCCGACGAGATCTCGAAGGCAGTCGAAGGGTACGGAGGGTTCACTTATGCCCGGTAGCCGCCACGTACTCCGACTCGGCGCCGCCGTCGCGGCCGTACAGACCACGGCGGTCCTGTTCGCGACGCATGCCTTCGCCGCGCCGGACCCGAAGGACGACGCCTGTGACCTGATCCATGGCCCAGCCAAGAAATACTGCGAAAAAGGCCAACGAAACAGCTCCGGAAGCGGCGAAGGCGGCGAATACCCCACCGACCCGCCCATCACCGACGGCGCCGATCCGCTGAGCTCCCTGGCCAAGGGCTGCGCCGAGGCCGCCTCGTGGACCGTCGACAAGCTCTCCGACGCCGTGAAGGACACGGCGAACGTCGACTTCACGAACACCAAGTTCCTCCAGCAGTACGCCGTCGTCTTCGCGGCGTCCACGATCCTGACCCTGCTCCTGTGGCTGCTCGCGGTGGCCAAGCGCGCGGTGCGGGGCGTGCCGCTGACCACCGCGGTATCCGAGGCCATCGGCTTCCTGTGGCTGACGGTCCTCGCCTCCGCGTTCACGCCGCTGATCCTGTACACGGTCGTCTCCGCGGCCGACGGCGTGTCGGACGTCATCGCGAAGGCGACGGGCGGCCAGACGGACCAGTTCTTCGGCACGTTTTCCGAGGCCCTGAAGAAGGGCGACGACATCGGCGGCGGCCCGATCATGCTGATCGTCGTCTCGCTCGTGTCGATCCTCGCCGCGGGCGTCCTCTGGCTCGAACTCGTCATCCGTGCCGCGCTCCTCTACGTGGGCGCGCTCCTCGGCACGGTCGTCTACGCGGGCCTCGTCGACAAGAACCTGTGGTCGCACGTCCGCCGCTGGGCCGGAATCATGATCGCGGTCATCCTGGTCAAACCGATCATCGTGATCGTGCTCGGCCTCGCCGGGGCGCTCTCCGCCGACGACGGGCCCGACTCCTTCTCCGCGGTCGTCTCCGGTCTCTCGATCATCCTGCTGGCCATCTTCGCCAGCGCGATGATCTACCGGTTCGTGCCCGGCTTCGGCGACGACATCGCCAACTCGCGCAACAACCGCCTCATGCGCGGCGCCGAGAACAAGGCCGCCGCCGTCATCAGCTCCCCCGCATCCCTCGTCTCCCAGGGCATCAAGACCCACAGCGCCCGGGGGAACGGCGACGGCGGCACGAGCGGCGGCAACAGCCAGGCGCGGCCCGCCCATGCCGCCGGCGGTGGTGTCGCCGTGCACAGCGGCCGCTCTTCCGGCGGCCCGTCGAACGGCGGCGGAGCCGGTTCCTCCGCCGCACCGCCGCCGCGCAAGAGCGCGACGGACACACCGCACGCGGGCAGCCGCAGCGGCCCAGGCAACAGCAGCTCCAACCGCACGGGAGGTGAAGGGCGTTGACGACCCAGTCCCACGTGTCCCAGCCGGTCGCGCCCCGCCGCACGTATCTGATCGGCCGCGCGCGGCCGAACGCGATCGTCGGCAAGAACCGCGAGACCGGGGAAATCGCCCTGATCATCGTGGGGGCGTTCCTCGGCATGATGTGCGGACTCCTCGTCCCCGTCCTGTCCCTGCGCATCGTGCTGCTCACCGGCCTCCCGATGCTCGCCATCGCGGCGGTCTACGTCCCGTACAAGGGCCGCACCTTCTACAAGTGGTTCGAGATCAACCGCAGCTACAAGCGGTCCCTGAAGCGCGGCACCACCTACCGGTCCGGTGCCGCCGAGGCCGGGGTCAAGCTCGACGGACGCGAGGTCGAGGTCGGCCCGCCGCCCGGCATCGGCCGCATCAGCTGGCTGGCCGCGCCGTTCGGCCCCGACGAGATCGCCGTGCTGCTCCACGCCGACCGGCGGACCGTCACCGCCGCCATCGAGATCGAGGGCCCCGGCGTCGGCCTGCGCGACTCCGAGGACCAGGAGGCGCTGGTCGACCGGTTCGGGACGCTCCTCAAGCACGTCGCGAACGGCGACGGCTTCGTGACCCGCCTCCAGATGCTCGCCCGCACCCTGCCCGCCGACCCCGACGCCCACGCCAAGGACGTCGCGGTGCGCGGCGACGGCCGCGCGCTGCCCTGGCTCCAGGACTCCTACGACCAGCTCCAGTCGATGGTGTCGACCAGCAGCGAGCAGCACCGCGCCTACCTCGTGGCCTGCATGCACTACTCCCGCGAGCTGGCCGCCGAGGCGCAGGCGATGGCCCGCGCGGTCCGCCCGCACGGCGGCGGGAAGCTCGACAAGGACGCCGGCCTCGCCGTCGTCATGGCCCGCGAGCTGACCGACATCTGCTCGCGGCTCCAGGAGGCGGACATCCGCGTACGGCAGCCGCTCGGGCAGGGCAGGCTGTCCTCGCTGGTCCACTCCATGTACGACCCGGACCACCCCATCGACCACATCCAGGCGATGACGAAGCGCAACGCCTGGCCCGCCGAGCTGGACGCCACGGAGGCCACCTACCTCCAGGCCAAGACCCGCGAGTCCGCCACCCGCGCCCCCTGGTGCCACGCCACGGCCTGGGTCAAGGAGTGGCCGATGACGCCCGTCGGCGTCAACTTCCTCGCCCCGCTCCTCGTGCACACCCCGGACGTGATCCGCACGGTCGCGGTGACCATGGACCTCGAACCGACGGAGGTCGCCATCGAGCGGATGCTGACCGAGAAGACGAACGACGAGGCGGAGGCCAGCCGCCAGGCCAAGATGAACCGCACGGTCGACCCCCGCGACATCGCCTCGCACTCCCGGCTCGACCAGCGCGGCGAGGACCTCGCGAGCGGCGCCGCGGGCGTCAACCTGGTCGGCTACATCACGGTCTCCTCCCGTTCCCCCGAGGCCCTGGCGCGCGACAAGCGCACCATAAGGGCCTCCGCCGGCAAGTCGTATCTGAAGCTGGAGTGGTGCGACCGCGAGCACCACAGGGCCTTCGTCAACACGCTGCCGTTCGCGACCGGCATCCGACGCTAGACGGTATCGACGTAGAGGCAGGCTGTTGCGATGCGGGATCCGCTGACCGTCCTCACGGACGCCTTCACGTCCTTCCTCTTCGGGAAGGTCGAGACGACCAGGCTTCCGGTGCGTACGTCGACGGGGCAGGCCCAGGCGGTCTACCTCCCGACGGCCGCGCCGGGCCTCGGCGACTCGGGCGTGATCATCGGTCGTGAGGTGTACTCCGGCAAGGGGTACATCTACGACCCCTTCCAGCTCTACGGGCAGCAGCTGCCCGCGCCGCACTGGCTGGTGCTCGGCGAGTCGGGCAACGGCAAGTCGGCGCTGGAGAAGACGTACGTACTGCGGCAGCTGCGGTTCAAGGACCGGCAGGTCGTCGTCCTGGACGCGCAGGGCGAGGACGGCGTCGGCGAGTGGAACCTCATCGCCCAGGAGCTGGGGATAACGCCCATCCGGCTCGACCCGACGGCCGCCCTGGACATGGGCATCCGCCTGAACCCCCTGGACCCGTCGATCACGACGACCGGCCAGCTCGCGCTGCTCCGCACGATCATCGAGGTCGCGATGGGGCACGGCCTCGACGAGCGCTCGGGCTTCGCCCTCAAGGTCGCGCACGCGTACGTGAACGAGACGATCGTGGAGCGGCAGCCGGTCCTGACGGACATCGTCGAGCAGCTCCGCCACCCGGAGCCGGAGTCGGCCGAGGCCATGAACGTGGCCATAGACGACGTACGGGCCTGGGGCCTGGACGTGGCGCTCGTCCTCGACCGTCTCGTCGACGGTGACCTGCGCGGCATGTTCGACGGGCCGACGACGGTCGGCATCGACCTCGACGCCCCTCTCATCGTCTTCGACCTCTCCCACATCGACCGGAACTCCATCGCCATGCCGATCCTCATGGCGATCGTCGGCGTCTGGCTCGAACACACCTGGATCAGGCCCGACCGCGTGAAGCGCATCTTCCTGGTCGAAGAGGCGTGGCACATCATCAACTCGCCCTTCGTCGCCCAGCTGTTCCAGCGCCTCCTGAAGTTCGGCCGACGCCTCGGCCTGTCGTTCGTGGCGGTCGTCCACCACCTGAGCGACGTCGTGGACGGGGCCGCGGCCAAGGAGGCGGCCGCGATCCTCAAGATGGCCTCCACCAGGACCATCTACGCCCAGAAAGCCGACGAGGCCCGGGCCACGGGGCGGGTGCTCGGGCTGCCCCGGTGGGCGGTGGAGATCATCCCCACGCTCACGCCCGGCATCGCGGTCTGGGACGTGAACGGCAACGTCCAGGTGGTCAAGCACCTCATCACGGAGACGGAACGACCGCTGGTCTTCACGGACCGCGCCATGACCGAGTCGTCGTCCGACCGCCTCGCCGACGACGCCCTGCGGGCGGCGGAACTGGAGGCGGAGGAGCGGGCGGCGTACATGGAGCAGCATGCGGGATGAGTGGGAGCGGGACCGGTCCGGCGGCCATGACCGCGGACCCGGCCGCGGCGCGCGGGGCGAACGAGGAGTGCCCGACTCGCTGTTGCTCGGCATCCTCGGCTTCCTCCTCGGAGCCACCGTGCTCGCCTGGTCCGCGACGGGCCTCGCGGGCCGCCTCGCGCACGGCGCCTGGCCGGAGAACGTGACCTTCGGCCATACGCCGCTCGCCGTACGCCACCTGGCCGGCGATCCGCAGGACCTCGCGGGCGCCTGGCCGGAGACGCCCGCGGAACAGCTCTCGGGCTACGGGCTCTTCTGGGGGCTGTTCATCGGGCAGCTCATGGTGCTCCTCGTCCTGACCGTGTTCGTGGTGGGCACGGTCACGCGGTGGCGCGCGGTCCGCAGGGCCAGCCGCCTGGACGCGGCGGCGCGGCGGGCTACGGGGGCGGGCGCCGGACGGGATACGGACACGGGTGCGGGTGCGGAGGCTTCAGCGGCTGCGGTGGCTCCGGCCGCCGGCCCCGCGCAGGCCCCAGCCAATTCCACTCAGACCCCCGCCGCTCCCCCGCAGGCCCCGCTTCCCGCCCCCGCCGCCGCCGATGCACCGGTCGCTTCCCCCGCGGCCCCCACCCCCGGGACCCCGGCCGCCCCGGCCCCGGCCACCGCCCCCCTCGCCGCCCCCGTGGAGGCCGCCCCGGCGGCGGAGACCGCTCCGCTCGCGAGAGCCGCGGCCGCCGCCACCGTCCCCGTGCCCCGCTCCCCCCTCGTCCTCGGCCCCCCCGACGCCCGTCGGCCGCACGCCCTGCGGGCCGTGTGCGACGCGGAGGGCGCGGCGCTGGTGCTGACCTCCGACCCCACCCTGTGGGAGGAGACGAAGGACGCGCGCGCCAAGCTCGGCCCGGTCCTCCTGTACGACCCCTCGCACCTCTGCGACACCCCGGCCCGCATGCACTGGTCGCCCACCTCCGGCTGCGAGGACAAGGCCACGGCCGCCCAGCGGGCCACCGCCCTGCTCGCCCCGATCAGGCCGGCCGCGCGCCTCGACGCCGCCATGGCCGACACGGCGGAGCTGCTGCTCCGCAGCTTCCTGCACGCCGCCGCGGTGGGCGACAAGCCGGTCAAGAACGTGCACCGCTGGTCGCAGGGCAACCAGGTCCAGGAGGCGGTACGCATCCTGCGTACGCACCCCAAGGCCGCGTCGGGCGCCGCCGGCGAACTGGAGGCCGCCCTCACCGCCTATCCGGAACGGCGCGACATCGCCCAGGAGTTGACGGCCCGCGCGCTCTCCGCGCTCTTCACCGTCCACGTGCGCGAATCCTGCACCCCCAACCGAACTGATGCCCTCACCCTGGATTCCTTCGTGCAGGAAGGGGGCACGCTTTTTGTGGTGGGTGAGGCGATCGAGGATCCCAAGTCCCGCCAGGGCCCGGGTGCCATGCCCCTCCTCACGGCACTCGCCTCCAGCGTGGTCGAGCACGGCCGGCGCATGGCCGAACGGTCATCCTCCGGTCGGCTCGACCCACCAATGACGCTCGTCCTCGACGACGCCGCCGCCGTCGCCCCCCTGCCCCAGCTGCCCGAACTGCTCCTGACCGGCGCAGACCAGGGCCTGCCGACCCTGGCCCTGCTCCGCTCCCGCGAACAGGGCAGGTCCCGCTGGCCGGACAGCGAACTGCCCCTCGTCTGAGGCTCCCGTATCAGGGCTTGTCGAGCACCATCTCGTACTCCTCGGCAGGGGGGTCGCCCGGCAACCGGACGACCCCCGCACCCCGCACGAAGCCGAACCGCCGGTAGAAGGCCTGCCGCGCCCGCGTGGCGTGCGAGTTCCCCGCGGCCCGCGCCCGCCAGTGGGCATCCGGCTCCGCCACCGCCTGCTCGTACGTCTCAAGGAAGGCGACCGGCGCCGCGGGGTCCCGCAGCGCGGCCAGGCGCAGCTCCTTGACCCGCGGCCACTCCTCGGCGCGCACGGCCCGTACGACATAGTCGTGCCCCCTGCCGGGGTCCATGCCGGGGTCCATGCCGGGGCCCATGCCGTGATCGTAGTTTTCGGGCGGCGCCCGTCGGGGTTCTTTCGGGGGGCGCCGTCCTACCCCGGTACTACGCCCGGCCCCCACGTCCCGCCCCCGGTCCGACGATCCGCGCCCCCGCGGCCGACAGCATCAAGGACATGATTAGGGCATACGGACTGACCAAACACTACGGCGGCAAGCCCGGCAGGAAGGCGGTCGACGACCTCAGCTTCGAGGTCCTGCCGGGCACCGTCACCGGCTTCCTCGGCCCCAACGGCGCCGGCAAGTCCACCACCATGCGCATGCTCCTCGGCCTCGACGCCCCCACCCGCGGGCGGGCCACCATCGGCGACCGCGCGTACGCGGGCCACCCCGCGCCCCTGCACGAGGTGGGCGCCCTCCTCGAAGCCCGCTCCGTCCACCCGGGCCGCTCCGCCTTCCACCACCTCATGGCGCTCGCCCACACGCACTCCATCCCCCGCGGCCGCGTCGAGGCCGTCCTCGGGCTCGCCGGCATCAGCGAGGTCGCCCGCAAACGCGTCAAGGGCTTCTCCCTCGGCATGGGCCAGCGCCTCGGCATCGCCGCCGCCCTGCTCGGCGACCCCGCCACGGTCATCCTCGACGAGCCGGTCAACGGCCTCGACCCCGAGGGCGTCCTGTGGGTCCGCAACCTCCTCAAGTCCCTGGCCGCCGAGGGCCGCACGGTCCTCGTCTCCTCGCACCTCATGAGCGAGATGGCACTGACCGCCGACCACCTGATCATCATCGGCCGGGGCAGGCTGCTCGCGGACACCACCGTCGAGCGGTTCGTGCGCGAGTCCGGCAGCGGCACCGTCAAGGTCGTCACCCCCGAGGCAGGCCGCCTCACCGAACTGCTCGCCGCCCCCGGCGTGCACATCACCGGCGACTCCCCCGGCGTCCTCGACGTCCGCGGCACCGACGCGGAGCACATCGGCCGCACCGCCGCCGCCCACGGCATCCCCCTCTACGAACTGACCCCGCAGAACGCCTCCCTGGAGCAGGCGTTCATGGACCTCACCCGGGACTCCGTCGAGTACGTCGCCTCGACGGGCACCCCGCGGCCGGAAGGAGTCGCGGCATGAGCGGCCTCACCCCCACCAGGAACCCCGGGCCGCCCTCGGCCGCCCCGACGACCACCCCCACGACCACCCCGACGACCGCCGCGGCCGGCTCCGCCGGCTACCGGCTGAGCACCAGGGGCGTCCTGCGCTCGGAGTGGCACAAGCTGTGGACGCTCCGCTCCACCTGGATCTCCCTCGGCACGGCGGTCGCCCTCGTCCTCACCGTCGGCGTCACCATGGGCGTCACGTACGACGGCGACGACTCCGACATCGACACGGTCGTCTTCACCCTCTTCGGCACCCAGCTCTCCCAGGTCTGCCTCGCCGTCCTCGGCATCCTCGTCACCGCGGGCGAGTACTCCACGGGCATGATCCGCGCCTCGCTCACCGCCGTACCGACCCGTCTGAGCGTCCTGTGGTCCAAGGCCGGCCTCTTCACCGCGGTCGCCTTCGCGGTGTCCCTCGTGACCAACGTCGTGACGTTCCTCGCCGCCCAGATCTGGCTCTCCGGCTCCGACAAGCAGCTCTCCCTCACCGACGAAGGCGTCTTCGCGGCCCTCACGACGAGCGCGGCCTCCCTGACCCTGCTCAGCCTCATCGCGCTCGGACTCGGCGCGCTGCTCCGCTCGGTGCCCGGCGCCATCGGCGCGTTCGTCGGCGGGGTCATCATCCTGCCCGAGATCGTGGCGATGCTGCCCCTCGACGCCATCGACACCGCCGTCAGGTACTTCCCCGCCCAGGCGGGGAGTGCGCTCGGCTCGGTGGCCAGGGTGGAGAACACCATCGCCCCGGGCACGGCCCTGCTCACCCTCGTCCTCTGGTCCGCCGCGATCATCGCCGCCGCGTCGGTCCTGCTCAAGCGGCGCGACGTATGACGTCAGCGCGAGAGTCCCGCGCCGCCCGGCGTCGGCACGCGGCGCCCGCGAGCGAGCCGCCGGCACGAGACCCTCTCGTACGGCAGACACCTGTACGAGGATGACGCCGTGACCGAGCCGCAGCCCCTCACGCCCCTCATCCAGCGCATGACGCAGCGGGTGCGCGCCTTCGACAGGCGCCGCCCGCTCGTCTGGGACGTACTGGTCACGGCTCTCTACGTCCTCGCCGCCCTCGTCGACGCGAGCGGCGGCTGGCGCAACACCGCGCCCGACACGGACGTACCGGACTGGCTGATCTTCCTGATGAGCGTGGGCTCCTCGGTCCCCCTGCTGTGGCGGCGCCGCCACCCGATGGCCGCTCTCGCCGTCATGGTGGCCATGGGCGTGGTCAGCAACTGGAGCGGCGCCATGCTCCAGGCCTCCCTGATCCAGATGGTCGTCCTCTTCAACATCGCGCTGCGCCTCCCCCCGCGCACCCTGGGCCTGGCGGGCCTCATGATGACGGTGCCCCTGGTCGTGGGCACGATCCGCTACCCCGCCGACAGCTGGGACCAGCGCATCATCCCCAACGTCTGGGCGTACGCCGTCATCGCGCTCCTCGGCATCGCCGTGCGCTCCCGGCAGGACTACACCCAGGCCCTCGTGGAACGCGCCCGCCAGCTCGAAGTCGAGCGCGACCAGCAGGCCCGGCTCGCCGCGGCCGCCGAACGCACCCGCATAGCCCGCGAGATGCACGACATCATCGGCCACAACCTGTCCGTCATCACGGGCCTCGCGGACGGCGGTTCGTACGCCGCGGCCAAGTCGCCCGAGCGCGCCGCCCAGGCCCTCGAAGCCATCGGCTCCACCAGCCGCCAGGCGCTCTCCGAACTCCGGCGCCTCCTGGACGTCCTGCGCGACGACGCGCCCGCCGCGGCCGAGCGCTCCCCGCAGCCCGCCCTCACCGACCTCGCCCGGCTCATCGACGGCGTACGGGCCGCCGGACTGCCGGTCCGCAGCACGGTCAGCGGGCCCTCCGACAGTGTGCCCGCGGGCCGCCAGCTCACCGTGTACCGCGTCGTCCAGGAAGCCCTGACCAACACCCTCAAGCACGGCGGCCCCGAGGCCACCGCCACCGTCGACGTCTCCTACGCCGACGACGCCGTCACGGTCACCGTCACGGACACGGGCAGAGGCGGACCCGCTCCCTCGCCCGACGTTGACATCCCGGTCGGCCAGGGCCGGGGCCGGGGCCGCGGACTGACGGGAATGCGCGAGCGAACCTCGTTGTACGACGGCACACTTGAGGCCGGTCCACTCCCTGGGGGCGGCTGGCGGGTCCACCTTCGCCTCCCCCAGGAGGACGAGAAAAACGAGGAACCGGCTATCCGAGGGGAACGAGAAACCGTGAGGGGCAACGAGACACCGTGACGACCGTGCTCATCGTCGACGACCAGCCCATGCAGCGCTTCGGCTTCCGCATGCTCCTGGAGAGCCAGGACGACATGACGGTGGCGGGCGAGGCCGGCAACGGCAGCGAGGCGGTCCGCATGACGGCCGAACTCCACCCGGACGTCGTCCTGATGGACATCCGCATGCCCGGCCTCGACGGCATCGAGGCCACGCGCCGCATCGTCGCCTCCGGTGACCGCACCCGCGTCCTGATCCTCACCACGTTCGACCTGGACGAGTACGCCTACGACGGCCTGCGCGCCGGCGCCTCCGGATTCCTCATCAAGGACGCGCTGCCCGAGGAGCTCCTCTCCGGCATCCGCGCGGTGGCGTCGGGCGACGCGGTGGTCGCCCCGAGCCTGACCCGCCGCCTCCTCGACACCTACGCGGGCCACCTCCCGGCATCCGGCACCGCACCCGACGACCCGGCGAACCACCCTCGCCTGGCACCCTTGACGGACCGCGAGCGCGAGATCCTGACCGTCATCGGCCAGGGCTGGACGAACGCGGAGATCGCGACGCGTCTGCACCTCGCGGAATCCACGGTGAAGACCCACGTGGGCCGCATCCTCGCGAAGACGGGGGCGAGGGACCGGGTGCAGGCGGTCATCCTGGCGTACGACACGAAGCTCGTACGGCCCAACTGACGGCCGGCTTATCCGGCCCATGAAGTCCCGGAACGCAGAAAACCCCCGCACCAAAGGTGCGGGGGTTTTCCCTAAAAGAAGTTCGGCGGCGTCCTACTCTCCCACAGGGTCCCCCCTGCAGTACCATCGGCGCTATGAGGCTTAGCTTCCGGGTTCGGAATGTAACCGGGCGTT